>NZ_FRXO01000007.1 GCF_900148505.1 Pseudoxanthobacter soli DSM 19599
CTCCTCGACAACGGGACCTTCGATATCTCCGCCACCACCGCCGGAGCGTCCGTCACCACCCTCTCCGGAACCGGCGCCGTGGCCCTCGGCAGCAAGACCCTCACCCTGTCCTCTGCCTCCGGCCTCTTCTCCGGCGTCATCTCCGGATCTGGTGGCCTCACCGTCGCGGCCGGGACCGAGACGCTGTCCGGCGTCAACACCTATACCGGCGCCACCACCATCGCCGCCGGCGGGACCCTCGCCCTCTCCGGCCAGGGCTCGGTGGCAGCCTCGGCCTCGGTCGATGCGAACGGCATCTTCAACATCGCCGCGGCCGATGCCGGCGTCACCATCACCTCGCTCGCGGGCCAGGGTAGCGTGGTCCTCGGCAGCAACACCCTGACCTTCGCGGCTGCAAACGGAACCTTCTCCGGAACCATCTCGGGTTCCGGCGGCCTTGTCCTCAAGTCCGGTTCCGAGACGCTGACAGGCGCGAACACTTATACCGGCGGCACGTCTGTCCTCGGAGGCACGCTTGGCATCGGAAACAGCAGCGCCGTCGGCACGGGGTCTGTGTCCCTCGCCAACGGCGGTGGCCTCGCCTTCACGGCTGCCAGCGTTGATTTGAGCAACGCTATCTCCGTCGCGGGCACGAACACCTTGAATGTCTCGTCCGGCGCGACGGCCACACTCTCCGGAACGATCGGCGATGGCGCCACGAGCGGCGGCCTGGTCAAGACCGGGGCCGGCACCCTTACTCTCACGGGCGCCAACACCTACACAGGCGGCACCACCATCTCCGAGGGGACGCTCGTCGGCAACACGACGAGCCTACATGGCTCGATCGCCGACAACGCGGCTCTCGTCTTCAACCAGACGGAGGACGGAACCTATGCCGACGCCATCTCCGGAACGGGGTCGGTGACCAAGACCGGGGCCGGGACCCTCACTCTCACCGGTGCGAATACCTATACCGGTGGCACGACCATCTCTGCCGGTACCCTGGTTGGCGACACGATGAGCCTCAAGGGCGACATCGCCGACAACGCGGCTCTCGTCTTCAACCAGACGGAGGATGGAACCTATGCCGGAGCCCTCTCCGGGTCGGGGTCGGTGACCAAGACCGGTGCCGGAACACTGACCTTCACCGGTGCCAACACCTATACCGGCGGCACCACCATCTCTGCCGGAACCCTTGTCGGCAACACGGACAGCCTGCATGGCGACATCACCAACGATGCCGCGCTGAAGTTTGTGCAGTTGGCTGATGGCACATTTGCCGGTGCCGTGACCGGATCGGGTTCGGTGACCAAGAGCGGGGTCGGAACGCTGACCCTCACCGGCGCCAACACCTATACCGGCGGCACCACTATCTCTGCCGGAACCTTGGTCGGCGACACGACAAGCCTGCAAGGTAATATCACCAACGATGCGTCCCTCGTCTTCAATCAGACGAGCAACGGAATATTTGCTGGCATCGTGACCGGATCCGGGTCGGTGACCAAGGACGGTGCAGGCATACTCACCATGACCGGCGCCAACAGCTATACTGGTGGAACGATCATCTCTGCAGGAACTCTGGTCGGCGATACGACGAACCTGCAGGGTGAGATCTCCAACAATGCGTCCCTCGTCTTCAATCAGACAAGCGACGGCACGTTTGCTGGTGCCGTGACAGGGTCGGGATCAATGACCAAGACAGGGACCGGCACCCTCACTCTCACGGGAACCCTCTCCAACACCGGAACCACCACCGTCTCCGAGGGAACGCTGCAGATCGGCAACGGCGGCACCGCTGGGTGGGCATATGGCCCAATCGAGATCGACAGTGCCCTCGTTTACGACCTCTCCGGGTTCTACGACCTGCCGACGTCGCTGTCCGGCTCCGGCTCCCTCACCATCACCGGGGGTGGCACCGCAACCTATGGCGGATCCGCTGCCTATAACGGCCAAATCAATGTCGAGAACGCCAATCTCGTCCTGCAAAACGGGAGTTCCGCGAACTCCGCCTTCGTGGTCGGAAGCGGCGGTGTCCTCAGTGGGACCGCAACGATCGGCTCGCTCGTCATCGACAATGGCGGCACCGCCTCTCCCGGCTACTCACCCGGAACCCTCACCGTCGCCGGCAACGTCCGCTTCGCCTCCGGATCGGTCTATCTGGTTGACGTCTATGCGGATGGATCCCACGATCTGATTACCGCTGGCGGCACGGCAAATATCTCCGGTGGCACGGTCCAGGTCGTCGCTGAAGCCGGCTACGCTGCGTCGAAAGCCACCTACACCATCCTCACCGCCGACGGCGGCGTCAGCGGACGCTTCGACGCCATTACGGCCAACTACGCCTATCTCACCCCGACCTTGTCCTACGACTCCAACAACATCTACCTCACGTTGCAGCGCAATGAGGTGAACTTCGCCGACATGACGTCCACCCCCAACGCGCACGCCGTGGCCAACGCGGCTCAATCCCTCGGTGATGGCAATGCGATCTACGATGCCCTTGTCAATCTGACCCCGGAACAGGCTGATCCCGCATTCAACAGTCTCTCCGGCGAAGCCTACGCCTCGGCCAACACGGTCTTGCTGCAACAGTCGAGCTATCTGCGTGAAGCCGTCGGAAGTCGCGTGCGCCAAAGTCTGGATCCGTCAAAGGCGCCGTTCGGCCCATATGCCGCCACCCTCGCTCCCGGCTACGACGCAACCGTCTGGTCCCAGGCGTTCGGAGCCTGGGGCAGGAATGCGGGCGACGGTAATGCCGCCAGCGTTTCGAGTTCGATCGGAGGCTTCTTCAGCGGCATTGACGGCCTGCTCGCCGACAACACGCGGGTCGGCCTCATCGCCGGATACAGCCGCTCCAACTTCAAATCCGATGGGCGCTCTTCTTCCGGCAGCGTCGACAATTACGATCTCGGCATCTATGCCGGTACGCGTTTCGACGCCTTCTCCCTGTTCGGTGGTGCGTCCTACACATGGCACGACATCTCCGTCGATCGTTCCGTGTCCTTCCCCGGGTTCGCCGGGGCAGCGAGTGCCGACTACAAGGCGGCAACCACGCAGTTGTTCGCTGAAGCCAGCTATCGCTTCGATCTCGGCAAGACCTTCGCTGGACAGGTCGTTCTCGAGCCGTTCGCGAACCTCGCGTTCGTCAAACTGGACACGCAACATATGACCGAGACGGGCTCGGCCGCCGCCCTCACCGGCGCTGGTCAATCCCAGAGCACCCTCTACTCAACCTTCGGCGCGAGAGTCTCGTCGACCTACGAACTCGCCAGCGGAGCCGTCCTTGTGCCCTACGCCGCGCTCGGCTGGCAGCACGCCTTCGGCAACCATTCCACCGGCGCGAACCTCGCGTTCGCAAGCGGCGGGACACCCTTCACCGTCGAGGGCGTTCCCATCGCGAAGGACACCATCATCGTTTCCGCAGGGTTCGACTATCGCTTCAACGATGCAGTTTCCGCTACTCTCACCTACAATGGACAGTTTGCTTCTGGCGTAGTCGATAATTCCATCAAAGCTTCCATAAATGTTAGATTCTAAGGAGTATGTTATCGTAATGAAACTGAGACCCTTCTTGCACTGGTTTAGAGCGCTTTCTGCCTGATCAGATTCAAGTAGGGATCCCAAATCACGGAGTGTCGACGTCGACGACGTCGTCAGCCTTCAGCTCCTCGGCATGGAGACGGCGTCGGTGACCGTCACCGTACGCGATCCAGAGGCCGGGGAGCGCCGCCGGGAAGAGCGGGAAGGTTCTTCGCAGCACGTGGAAGGCGGACCTCGTCGATGCTCTGACAGAGAGCTCGGCATCCACCCTGCTCAGGCCAGGATGCGGCTTGAGCCCGGGTCGCAGCTTGCCCTCGATAGCGATGCGGATCGACCTGGATCGCGATCGAGGTCGCCCGATCCGGGCCGTCCCCGCCATCATTCTGCGGTGAGCGCATTGACGGGAGCCGCCTTATGAAGACCAGATTGCCGGCCCTCGCCCTCGCCCTTGTCGCCGTTCCGCGGTGCGCCATGCCGTATGCCATCGCCGGCGACGATGTTCGGCCTGTCCAGCGCCTGGATGTCTCCGACGAGCAGGCGGCCTCCAAGGTCAGGCTGCCGGGTGAGTTCTCGACCGTCGCCCTCGACGCCTCATTGAGCTTCGCCGCCGGAACGCGGGTCAGCTACGGCATCGACGCGGTGGCCGCCATGCTCGACAGTTCCCTGCCGAACACGCCCGGAGCAAAGCCTTCGATCTCGATCACCGGCGCCTACGCCCGCGTTGCCATCCGGTGACTGGGCGGCAACCCGCGCGCCCCGAGGTGCAGCGGATTTGGGCGGGAGCCGCGCCCCGCACAGCCCCGCCCACAGCATCCACCTGATCGCAGCTTTGATTTCCGGTTATGCCGTCATCCGAACGTATGACTGGCCGACCGTCAAGTCTGACTGCGCGCTCGCGTGTCTCCACCTAGGCTTTCGGGAGCTTCATCGCCTCGCAGAGCACTAGAAGGAGACAGCCATGTCCTCACGGAACGTCGCAGAACTCATCGTCGACACGCTCGATCAGGCCGGCGTCGAACGCATCTATGGCGTTGTCGGAGACAGTCTCAACGGCCTGACGGAAGCTCTGCGCAAGACCGGAAAGCTCCGGTGGGTTCATGTCAGGCATGAAGAAGTCGCCGCGTTCGCAGCCGCCGGCGAAGCGCAGATCACCGGCAATCTCGCGGTCTGCGCCGGCTCGTGCGGTCCGGGAAACCTGCACCTCATCAACGGCCTGTTCGACGCGCAGCGGAGCCGGACGCCGGTGCTCGCCATAGCGGCGCAGATCCCCTCCGCCGAGATCGGTGGCGGCTATTTCCAGGAAACCCACCCGCAGACCCTGTTCCAGGAATGCAGCGTCTATTGCGAGCTTGTCTCCGATCCCCACCAGATGCCGTTCGTGCTGGAGAACGCCATCCGGGCCGCCGTCGGCCAGCGTGGCGTGGCGGTGGTGGTCGTGCCGGGCGATGTTGCGCTCAAGGCGGCGCCGGACCGCGGAATTTCCCCGCCCCGCGGCCTGCTGCCGCCAGCGCCCGTCTCGGTTCCGGCGGAGGGCGATCTCGATGCGCTCGCCGCCATGCTCAACGACGCCGAGCGTGTCACGTTGTTCTGCGGCAGGGGGTGCGCCGGCGCCCATGCGCCGCTGATGGAACTCGCCGAAGCCCTCAAGAGCCCCATCGTCCATGCCCTCGGCGGCAAGGAGCATGTCGAGTACGACAATCCCTACGATGTCGGAATGACCGGCTTCATCGGCTTCTCGTCGGGCTACGAGGCCATGCACGCCTGCGACGTCCTGCTGATGCTGGGCACGGATTTTCCCTACAAGCAGTTCCTGCCCACCGGCGCCAAGATCGTGCAGGTCGATATCCGGCCGGCCAATCTCGGGCGGCGCTGCAAGCTCGATCTCGGTATCGTCGGGGACGTTGGAGCGACCATCCGCGCCCTGCTCCCGCGCCTCGCGGTCAAGTCCGACCGCCTTCATCTCGACGACAGCATCACCCGCTATCACCACGCCAGAAAGGGGCTCGATGCCCTTGCCCAGGGCACGCCCGGCGCCAAGCCGATCCACCCGCAATATCTCGCCCGGCTGATCAGCGAGCGCGCGGCCATCGATGCCGCGTTCACGTTCGATGTCGGCACGCCGACCATCTGGGCGGCGCGCTATCTGGAGATGAACGGCAGGCGCCGCCTCGTCGGGTCGCTGGTGCACGGGTCGATGGCGAACGCCCTGCCCCAGGCGATCGGCATTCAGGCGGCGCAGCCCGGGCGCCAGGTCGTCTCGCTGTCCGGCGACGGCGGCTTCTCCATGCTGATGGGTGATCTGATCACGCTGACGCAGGAAAAGCTCCCGGTGAAGACGGTCATCTTCAACAACGGCGTTCTCGGCTTCGTGGCGCTGGAGATGAAGGCCGCCGGCTTCGTGGAACTCGGAACCGACCTTCAGAACCCCGATTTCGCCGCGATGGCCCGGGCGATGGGAATCCTCGGCGTCAGGGTCGAGGACCCAGGCGACCTGCCGGCCGGCCTGGACCGGGTCCTCACCCACGATGGCCCGGCGGTCCTCGATGTCGTCACGGCAACCCAGGAACTCTCGATGCCGCCGACGATTGGTGCCGAACAGGCGAAGGGCTTCGGCCTGTGGATGCTGCGCGCCGTCCTGAGCGGGCATGGCACCGAGGTCATCGATCTGGCGAGCACCAACCTCGGGCGCCGCTGAGGCGCTCCGGTCCTCCCACCCGCTCTCGGTTCGTCCGACGGTTCCCCAGAAAGCGGAGCGCTTCCATGGACATCACGCCGCTGTTGCTGTCGCGGATACAGTTCGCCTTCACCATTTCCTTCCACATCATCTTTCCGGCTTTCACCATCGGCCTCGCCGCGTGGCTGACCTTCCTTGAAGCGTGCAGCCTGATCACCGGCGAGCGCATCTATCGGCGGCTGTCGGAGTTCTGGCTGAAGATCTTCGCCGTCGCCTTCGGGCTCGGCGTGGTGTCCGGCATCGTCATGGCGTTCCAGTTCGGAACCAACTGGAGCGAGCTTGCGCGCCGGACCGGCCCGATCCAGGGACCGCTGCTCGGATATGAGAGCTTCACGGCCTTTGCCCTCGAGGCCGCCTTCTTCGGCGTGCTGATGTTCGGCCGCGAACGCCTCCCCTCCTGGGCCTACATGCTGGCGTGTCTGATGGTCTCGCTCGGCACGAGCCTCTCGGCCTTCTGGATCATGGTCAACAACAGCTGGATGCAATACCCGACCGGCTTCAGCCTGCGGCCGGACGGTGTCTTCGCTCCGACCGACTGGACGGCGATCATCTTCAACGAGGCCGTGTGGACCCGCTTCCCGCACATGATCCTGGCGGCCTATGTCACCTCCGCGTTCTGCGTCGCGGCAACCGGCGCCTGGTACGTGCTGCGCGGCAAGGCCGTGCAGGAGGGGCGCACGATGGTGGCGATGGGCCTGCGGCTCGCCGCCATTCTGGTCCCCGTCCAGCTCGTGTTCGGGCACCTCGTCGGCGACTTCGTTCATGATCGCCAGCCGGCCAAGTTCGCCGCCATCGAGGGCCGGTGGAACGACCAGCAGCCCGCGAGCGAAATCCTCGTCGCATGGCCCGATCCGAAGAACGAACGCAACCGCTTCGAAGTGGCGGTGCCCTATCTCGGCAGCGTCATCGGCTCGATGGATCTGACGTCGAAGGAACTCGGCATCAAGAGTTTCCCCGTTGAGGATCGTCCGCCGGTCGTCATTCCCTTCTTCTCGTTCCGCATCATGGTGGGTTGCGGACTGCTGATGCTGGCGATTGCCTGGTTCGGATCGTGGCTCAGCTTCAGCGACCGTCTCCTGCGCGCCCGCCTCTTTCTGACCGCGACGTCCCTGTCGTTTCCGCTCGGCTTCGTCGCGACGCTGATGGGCTGGTTTACGGCCGAGGTCGGGCGGCAGCCGTGGGTCGTCTACGGCCAGCTCCGAACCGCGGATGCGGTGACGCCTTTCCTGACCTCCCAGGAGGTCGCGACCACCTTCGTGCTGATCGCGTCGGTCTATGCGCTGATCTTCGGGTTCGGCGTGCTCTACATCTACCGGTTGCTGCGTGCCGGCCCGATCCCCGCAGCGGAGATTTCCCTCTACGGCACCAATCCCAAGCGTCCCATGTCCCTGCCGGGCGGCAGCCCGGGCGTGGCAGGCGCCATCAGCACCGGAGATTGATCATGGTCGAGTTCTGGACGTTCGTTCTCGGGCTTTCCGTCCTGCTCTATATCCTGCTCGACGGCTTCGATCTCGGCGTCGGCATGCTGTTTCCCTTCGCCCCGGGCGAAAGCGAGCGGCGCCGCATGCTCGCCTCCATCTCTCCCGTGTGGGATGGCAACGAGACCTGGCTCGTGGTCTCGGCCGCGACCCTGTTCGGCGCCTTTCCCACCGTTTTCTCGATCGTGCTGTCGGCGTTCTACCTGCCGCTTTTCCTGATGCTTGCCGGCCTGATCCTGAGGGGCGTTGCGTTCGAGTTCCGCTACAAGGCGACCTACAGCCGCCCGATCTGGGACGCCGGCTTTGTGGCGGGATCCTATATCGCGGCTTTCGTGCAGGGCGCGGCGGTGGGTGCCATCGTGCAGGGCCTGCCGGTCGAGAACGGCATCTTCACCGGCGGTCCGATGGGCTGGGCCAGCCCGTTCTCGCTGCTCTGCGGGTTGGGCCTTTGCATCGGATACGCGATGATCGGCGCCTGCTGGATCGCCGGCAAGACCGAAGGCTCGCCCCGGGCATTCGCGTTCCGGGTGCTGCCGGGATTGATGGGGGCCCTTCTGGCCTTCCTCGTCATCGTGTTCGTCTGGTCGGCGGTGATCCAGCTTCCCGTCCTCCACCGCTGGCTCGAACGCCCCCTGCTGCTGCTCTGCCCCCTGATCGGCTTCCTTGCGTTCGCAGGCCTGGTGCAGGCGGTCCGCCGCCGAAGCGACCGGTTCCTGTTCCTCGGGGCGATGACGATCTTCGCCTCTGCATTCGCGGCACTTGCCGGGTCTTTCCTGCCCTACATGCTGCCGTTCTCGCTGACGATCTGGGACGCCGCGTCGCCGCAAGCCTCGCTGGAATTCCTGTTCTGGGGCGCGGGGCTGTTCGTCCTGCCCCTGACGGTCGGCTACACGCTGGTCGTCTACTTCGTGTTTCGCGGAAAGACGCTCGACGAAGGCTATCACTGAGCTCCAAGGACGGGTCCGCCCGCGACCTTCCTGACGGCGCGAGAGGCCCCCCGCGCCGGCGCGTTCTCGCCCCGGGCGGGACGAGCGGACACGGCACCGACGGGTCGAGCCGCAGGCGGATATCAGTCGCGCCTGCGGTTCTGGCTGTTCCCGTGGGGCGCCCGGTTCCCGGACCGGCCCGGCCGCGGACGCCCGGCCGGGAGGCGTGCCGCCGGGGACTGCCTTCACAAAGACAGTCTAAACTCACGTATAGCCCGGCGATCCCTCCATACAATTCTTTCGCACCAGATCAGCGTCTAGATTCGGCCTCGTAAGAAATGGCGGCAAGGAGTTCACAGCCATGAGCATGTTCCCCAGCGTCTTCGGACGAGAAAACGGCGTCCTGAATTCTGGCGTTCGGCAAGCTGAAAGCCACCCTGCACGGTTTCAGATGTCGCGTCGCGGAATCTTCGGCGTCGTTGCCGGCGTCGCCGCGACGGCAATTCTGCCGGCGACCGCCAGTGCCGCCAGCTCGCAGATCAAGTCGGTTGCAACGGGCATGAGCGGAAAGCCCCGCATGAGCAGCGGCTTCGTGAAGACGGCCGACGGGACGGAAATCTACTTCAAGGACTGGGGGCCGAAGGATGCCCAGCCGATCCATTTCCATCACGGCTGGCCGCTTTCGGCCGACGACTGGGATACCCAGCTTCTGTTCTTCCTGGCCAATGGCTACCGTGTCGTCGCTCATGACCGCCGCGGCCACGGACGTTCGACGCAGGTCGATACCGGCAACACGATGGACCGCTACGCAGCCGACGCCTCCGCGGTCGTCGAGCATCTCGATCTGCGCAATGTCGTCCACATCGGCCATTCCACGGGCGGCGGCGAAGTCGCGCGCTATGTGGCGCGCTACGGCCAGCCCCAGGGTCGCGTCGCGAAAGCCGTTCTCGTCTCGTCGGTTCCGCCGCTGATGCTCAAGACCGCGAGCAATCCGGAGGGAACGCCGCTCTCCGTGTTCGACGGCTTCCGCGAGGCGCTCGCCGCCAACCGCTCCCAGTTCTACCTGGACGTCGCCTCCGGTCCCTTCTACGGCTTCAACCGGCCGGGCGCCAAGGTCTCGCAGGGCGTCATCCTGAACTGGTGGCGGCAGGGCATGATGGGCGGCGCCATTGCCCAGTATCAGGGCATCAAGGCCTTTTCCGAGACCGATCAGACGGATGATCTCAAGGCGATCACGGTGCCCACGCTCGTGCTGCAGGGCGACGACGACCAGGTCGTCCCCTACAAGGACGCGGCCCTTCTCCAGGCCAAGCTGATCCGCAACAGCACCCTGAAGATCTATCCGGGCTTCCCGCACGGCATGTTGACCACCCACGCCGAAGTCATCAATCCGGACCTTCTCGCCTTCGTGAAGGCCTGAGCCGGCTGCGCGACGGCGGATCACGGAGGTCTCGTGATCCGCCTCGTCCGATGGGAAAGCGTTCCAGAGCGCTTTCCGATCTGATAGAATCATCAGATCGACAAGAAATCGCTCCAAATTCAAAATCTTGAGCATATCCTTGTCGTTCAGATCGGTTCGATCTGAACGGGATATGCTCTAGCCGCCCGATCGCCGTCTGTATTCACCCGGCGATAGTCCGACTTGTCTCTGGAAGGCTCTCGTGAAGGTCGACTGCGACGAGAACCGACAGGAATAAGCGATGTCGGCGAGACTCAGCTTCGTATGCGTCAACAGTTCCTGAGCGCGCTGCAATCGAAGCGTGCTGATGAACCGGTGCGGAGGCACGCCAAGCGCGGTTCGGAAGGCGCGGGAAAAATGGTGACGGCTGAGGCAGGCGATATCGGACAGCTCGGAGAGCGATATATCGGATTCTATGTTGTCGTTGATATAGTCTATTACGCGCCTCAGCTTCGCGTGCTCGATTAAGGCGCCGGGACGTTCTTCCGTCGCATCGGTCGCATACTTTGCAACCAGGTGGGCCGCCATCGTCTGCGCCAGGCTGTCGACCAGGAAGTGGCCGACCGACGTCTCCTCCTGCAGTTCAGCTACGATCCTGTACCCGACCTGTCTTATGAAATCGTCGTCTATACCAGCTTTGTAGGCAATGTTCTGTGAGGAAACCGGTCTCGATAAAGAAGCGGAAATATCGTCAAAGACATCCTGTCCGATGTAGATATGCAGGATGTTCTCCAGATCATCGGTTATCCGGATCGATTCCTCGACGACGCCGATCGGACAAAACCAGAGCGTGCCCGGTCGCGCGGCGGTATTCTGAAGTTCGCCATTGCCGCGCCGTTCCACGCGGCCGCTCTCCGATCCGAGCAAGGCAAGCGTAACCTCCATCTGCCGGGGGACCGGCGGAGGTATCTCGCCGGCCGGATGGTTTCGGATCTCGGCGGCGATGCCCGTCCAGTTCCGTCGTGCGGAACTCAGGAGCACATCGCCTCTCGGAAACTTCCTGCGGCCGAACTCGTGCACGCCTGCCATGTCCGGCTCCTCGCTGTTCAGCGCACCCTATCGTCTGGGTGCACACAATTCTGAGCCGCGGGAGATCCCCGATCAAGTCCCGCTCCCGGCAATCAAGATGCTAATCCCGGCAAACACAATGCCAATCCCGGCAAAGACGGGGCGGTCAGGCACGACTACGTTGCCTCCCGCCTGACAGACCGCCCCCGCTCTCCCGGCATCGGGCGTCTCTCGGGTCGGAATGGGAGGCGACCTTGAACTCCAGAAGTCAGGTGCATGACGTCTCGGATCAGGGCGCCGCTTCCGCCCGGAAATCATCTTACATCATGACGAATGACCTCGCCGCCCGCCTCGGGAGGAAAGAGTCGTCGTGGTGGTCGACATTGAGGGTCCTGCATCAGACGACAGCCTCGAACGTCGATAACCGCCTCGTCGTCGACGCGCAGGATCGGCAGTGGCAGCTCAGGCTCGCCGACTGGAACACGCCCGCCGCAAGCCGGCTGCAGTTCGAGGCGAGCCTCGCCCTGGCGCTCGGCGACGAGCTTGCCGAGGTGCCGGCCTTCATTGCAGAGAACGATCGCCTCGCCCTCGTCTATCCCGTTCGATCGGCGCAGACCCTCGCCGATCTCCCGCAGCCGGCGATGGAGATCCGTGCCTTTCTCGACCTTGCGACCGCGGCCGCGGATGCGTTGATGCAGATGCACGCGGCCGGGATCGTTCACGGCCGCCTTGCCCCTACCCGGCTGCTGCTGGGCGAAGACGGACGCATCCGCTTCACGGGGTTTGCCTGCACCACGCCGACCGATGCCGGCGTGTTCGCCGACCGCCGCATTCCCGAGGCCGACCTCGCCTATGCCGCCCCGGAGCTCGTCCGTGCGGAACCTTCCCCGGCCGATGCCCGGACGGATCTCTATGCGCTGGGCGTGCTGCTCTATGAATGTCTGGTCGGGGTGCCGCCGCTGACGGCCGATACGCTTCCAGGCTGGCTTCATGCTCATGTGGCCGTGGAGGCTCCGTCCGCCCTGCTGGCGCGGCCGGATGTTCCCGCCGTGCTCGACCGCATCCTGCTCAAGCTGATCAGCAAGGACCCCGGCCAGCGCTACCAGACCGCCAGGGCCCTTCATGCGGATTTTCGCCGGGTGACCAGATCCCTCGACGCCACGGGAAAGGCGGAGCCGTTCGAACTGGCCTGCGGAGAGTTCGCCGAGCCCGCGCGCCTCTCCCGCGATCTCTTCGGCCGCCACCGCGAGCTGACGCTGCTGGCCGATCTCCACGCCGGATTCCGCCGGTCGTCGGTTCGGCGGATCGTGCTCGTCACCGGTGAGCCGGGTACCGGAAAATCCACGCTCGTCGATGCGTTCCTTGCGGACCTGGACAGCACAAGCGCCGTCTGCGCCTCCGGCAAGGGCGTGCAGATCCGCCAGGGCACGCCGTTCGCTCCGATAGCGCAGGCGCTGCGCGTGGCGCTTTCCCGGTTGCTCGGCGGGGAGGAGCGGCTGCTGGCGGCCGCCCGGGCACGGCTGGGCGCCGTGGTCGGCTGCGGACGCGTGCTGGCGGACCTCGTCCCGGACATCGCGATGCTGCCGGCGGAAACCCACTTGCTCGCCGATGTGCCGGCACACCTCGCCCAGACTCGGGTGGCGCGGATCATTGCCGAGACGTTCGGCGCACTCGCCTCGGCCGAAGCCCCGCTCGTCCTGTTCCTCGACGACCTCCAGTGGTTCGATCAGGGCAGCCTCAACGTCGTCCGGCAGCTGTGCAGTGAAACGCCGCCGAACGTCTTCCTCATCGCGAGCCACAGGGCCGACAGCCACAACCGAAAGGCGGTCAGGGACGTTCTCGATATCGCGCGGGGCGCGGACGCCTTCGCGCGTGAGCTGGTCCTTCAGCCGTTCGTCGAGCGCGAGACGAATGCGCTCGTGGCATTCATGCTGAAGAGCATGCCCGATGATGTGCGTGCCGTTTCGGCGGTGGTGCACCGTCAAACGGGCGGAAATCCGTTCTATATCGGTCAACTGCTGCAGCGATTCCTCGAAGAGGAATCGCTGCAATTCGACGCCGAGAGGCAGCGCTGGGTCTGGGCCGACGACAAGCATCGGCGGCCGCATGAGACCGCGGATCTGATGCTCGACCGCATCGCCGCATTGCCGCCGCTGCAGCGCAGCTTCCTGCAGCGGTGCGCGAGCATGGGAGGCCGCTGCCCCGCCGCCTTTGCTGCGGAACTCTCCTTCGTCACCGTCGAAGAGACGGTCCGGGCCGCGAATTCGCTCCTCGCCACCGGTCTCCTCCGGCAATCCGGACCGGATTTCCAGATCGCCCACGACCGGGTGCTGGAAGCGGCCTATGCGACGATGTCTCCGGCACAGCGTATGCGCGAGCATCTGGGCAATGCCCGGCGGCTCGCAGCATCGCACCCCTCGCCCCACCCCGACCTCGCCTTCGAGATCGCCTCCCAGATCGAACGTGCCGATCTCGACGCGCTGTCGGCCGAAGAGCGGCCGCGCTTCGCCCGGATCCTGCTCGTGGCCGCGCGGAAGAACCGGGCTGCAGGCGAGGCCCTGCGGGCGCTGCATGTCATCGAACTCATCCGCCGCATCGCGGCCGGTGCTATTCCCGGCGATCTCGCCTCTCTGGAATTCGAGGCCGAGTGGCTGTTCTGCGACTGCCTGCTCGCACTTGCCCGTGTGGACGAGGCCCTCGCGGCGGTGGAGGAACTGTCGCAGCTTGGCCGCGATGCGGTGGATATCGCCGATATCTGCCGTCTCAAGGCGATCGCGCTGACGCTGAAGGGGGCCTATGCTGCCGCTATCGACGCGGCGCGCACGGGGCTGCGGGCGCTCGATCTCGAACTTGACGACACGGGCGACCCGGATGCGCTCGAGGTGATCTACCGACGCTGCCAGCAGAAGCTCGACGCATTCAGCATCGCCGACCTGTTCTCGCTTCCCGACATGACCGACCGGCGGGCCCGCTCCGCCCTGGCGCTTCTGTCCACGCTGATCTCGTCCTTCTTCGTCAGGAGCGATCTGCGGTTCCTCCATGTGATCAAGATCATCGAGCTGACGCTGACTTACGGCTCGGCCCCGGAATCGGCCTATGGGCTGGCCTGGTTCGGGGTCCTCAGCGCCCATCATTTCGGGGCGTACGAGACGGGGGCGGCCTATGCGACGGCGGCGTGCGAACTGGCGACGCGCGACGGCTACGAAGCGCAGCGGACGGCCGCACTGATCGCGCTCGATCAGGTGAGCGCATGGACCCGCCCGATGCGAACGGCGCTCGGCTACGCCCGCGACGGTGCTCTGGTCGGCCAGACGGCGGGCGATCTCGGCATGGCCTGCTATGCCCGCAACCACATCGCATCGGACATGCTGCTGATCGGCGATCGGCTCGACCTGATCCGGGCGGAGCTGACCGACAGCATCGCCATGACCCGCGATGTCGGATACGGCGATATAGGGCTCATCCTCGATGCCCAGACCGGATTCGTCGATGCGCTCGTCTCCGGCAAGAATGCGATCCGGATCGATGTCGGAGAGCTGAATTCATCGTCGGTCGCCACCCGCTTCTGGGTCCACCACTATGCAGGTCTGCAATCCTTCCTGTTGGGCGACATCCCGGTCGGGCTGCATCATCTGGAGGAAGCGCAGGCCATGGCGTGGGCCGCGCCGGCGCACGTCGACACGGCAAACAACACCTTCTTCCTTGCCCTCGCCCATGCGCGCCTGCCCGGATCCGAACGCCAGCCGGCGGCGCGCATCGACCTGATGGCGCTGGCGCGCGAGCGCTTCAGGGCATGGGCCGCGCTCAATCCCGGGACGTTCTCCCCGAAGCATCTTCTGCTGGAGGCGGAAGCGGCCCGTCTCGCGGGGCAGCGCGTCGATGCCATGGCGCTTTACGAGCGCGCCGCCGATGCGGCCGTGACGGCCGGCTTCATCCACGATCAGGCGCTCGCCCAGGAACTGGCGGCCGACGTCTATCTCGAGGCGAACCTCGGCGCTGCCGCCCAGGGCTGCCTGCGGAGCGCGGTCCTCTGCTACCGGCAATGGGGCGCCGAGGGCAAGGCGGTCCGCCTCGGTGAGCGCTTGACGGCGTCCGCCCGCCTGGACGTTTCGGCGACGGCGTCCGGCGGATTGCAGAGCGAGCTCGACCTGACGGCCATGGCGGCGGCCTCCCAGACCCTGTCCGAAGAGGTCGGGCTGGAGCAGGTCGTTCGCACCCTGATGAAGACCATGCTCGTTCACGCCGGAGCGCAGTTCGGCCTGCTTCTTCTCCAGCGCGAAGGCCGTCCGGTCATCGAGGCGACGGCGCGCGTCAGGTCCAGGGCAATCGACATCGAGCTTCAGCCCGCGGCCGCGCCCGAGGATCTCATGCCCGCCTCGGTGCTCAAGACGGTCCTGCGGACCGCCCGGTCCGTCACGCTGGCAGATGCCGCCGTCGAGGCCGCGCAGCGGGGGCTGTCCATGGGCGGGCGCCATGTCCGCTCGCTTGCCTGTATCCCGCTGATCAAGCGGGGCGAGCTGATCGGCATTCTCTATCTGGAGAATGATCTGAGTGCGGATGTCTTTACATCCCGCCGGATGGCGATGATCGAGGTGATTGCTCCCCAGGCAGCGATATCTCTGGATGCCGCCCGCCTCTACGGCGATCTGATGGACGAGCACATGCGCCGCGCACAGGCGGAATTCCAGCTGCGCGAAGCGCGGAGCGAGCTGGCGCGCGCAAACCAGATGACGGCGATGGGCGGTTTCGCGACATCGATCGCCCACGAGATCAATCAGCCGCTCGCGACCCTCGTCGCCCATGCGGATGCCGGCCTGCGCTGGCTCAACAGGGCCGAGCCCGACCTCGCTGAAGTGGCCAGCAGCCTTCAGAACATACGCCAGGCCGGACGGCGGGCGGCCGACATCATCACGGCCTTGCGTTCGCTCGTGAAGCTGAGCCCGTCGACGCTGAGCCCGGTGCTGATCGAAGATATCGTGGACGACGTGCTGAAGATCGCCGCCCCGGATTTGAGCGCCGGCCACGTCGACCTCACGGTCGAGTTCGGCGCCGGCCGCAACAGGATCATGGCGGACAACATCCAGATTCAGCAAGTCTTCTTCAATATAATCAGAAACGCGATACAATCCATGAGCAACGTGGAGCCGTCGCTGCGTCGTCTCCGCATCACGTCGTCCGTTCTTCGCGACGAAGTCGAAGTCGCCATCGAAGATGCCGGCTGCGGCATGTCGCAACAGGTCGTGTCACGCATCTTCCAGCCGTTCTTCACCACCAAGAAGAGCGGCATGGGCGTCGGCCTTGCGATCTGCCGCTCGATCATCGAGCTTCACGGTGGCACGCTGGAAGCCCGCTCCGTCGAAGGAGAGGGCAGCATGTTCGTCGTTCGGCTTCCGATCGCCCGGGCATGAGATCGGCGCGCGAAGTCGGGGCACGCCGGTTCGCCAGCTCTCAGGTGATGAAGTCGATGGTGCCGCCGTCGACCCTCAGCGCCGCCCCCGTCGTCGCGGACGCCAGCGGCGACGCGAGATAGACCGCCATGTTCGCGACCTCGTCGACCGTCGCCGGGCGTCTGAGCAGCGACGACGGCCTGTGCTCTCTGACGAACGCGGCCCCGGCTTCCTCCAGCGACTTGCCCGCCGCCGTCTCGGACTTCAGCATCTCCGCCACACCCTCCGAAAGCGTGGGGCCGGGAAGGATCGAGTTCACGGTCACGCCGGTGCCGGCCATGCGCTTGGCAAGCCCGCGCGCCAGCGACACGTCCGCCGTCTTGCTGACGCCGTAGTGGATCATCTCGACAGGGATGTTGAAGGCGGATTCGGAGGCCAGGAACAGCATCCGCCCCCAGCCCCGCGTCGCCATGTCCGGCAGATAGGCGCGTGCGAGCCGCACGCCCGTCATCACGTTCACCTGCCAGTGGCTTTCCCACACTGCATCGTCGGCATCGAAAAAGTCCAGCGGCTGAAAGATCCCGAGATTGTTCACGACGATATCGAACGACGGCTCCCGCGCCACCAGTTCCTTCGCCCCCTCGGGTGTGCCGAGATCGATCGCGTGACCGCGTGCCGGCCCGCCGAGTTGCGCCAGCGCCGCATCGACCTTGGCCTCGGTCCGGCCATTGATGACGACGACGGCACCTGCCTCCTGAAGGCCTCGTGCGATGGCGAAGCCAATGCCCCCGGTCGAGCCGGTGACGAGCGCGCTCTTGCCGGACAGATCGATCTTCATGGCGAACTCCTAACGTCGTTGCGTGAACGGAGGGATGCAGTGACGGCACGCGCGGTGGAGGTCCGACCTAGGAGCGCCATGCCGCAGGCCTGACATTCAGCGGCGGCATGACAAGCTTCTCGCCCGGTCGAAGCCACCGCATCGGACCCGTGCTTGAAACGCGCCTTGCCTCGTTCCGAACCATAGATACGCCGGAGCGATCGGCAGCATTTCCGAGAATGCACGCCGAAACGGCCCGACCCGCTCGACTGCGCCACCGCTGGAGCCCTGCTGCGAGCAGCGCCGGCCTTGCTCAGGCGATGACGGGAGGCGAGATGAACCTTTCTTCGAAGTCGCGGGCGGGCATGGGCTTTCCGAAGAAATAGCCCTGCGCTTCCGGGCACTCGTTCGCCTTGAGAAAGGCGAGCTGGGCGGCGGTCTCGACGCCCTCCGCGATGACATCCATCCCGAAATGCCGCCCGAGATAGATGACCGCCTTCACCACGGCCGCGTCTTCCGGATTGGTATCCACGTCGCGTACGAAGGAGCGGTCGATCTTCAGGCGCGAAATCGGATACTTCTTGAGAAGGCTGAGAGAGGCGAAGCCGGTGCCGTAATCGTCGAACGCCAGACCCACCCCGAGGCCCCTGAGATCGTGCAGAAGCGCCAGCGTGGCGGCATCGTTGTGGAGCAGGATATTCTCCACGATCTCGAGTTCGACCGCATCGGCCGGCAAGGCGTTGCGTTCGAACTCCTCTGCGATGCAGGTCAGGAGCCGTCTTGATCGAAACTGCGCGTCGAACAGGTTGATGCCCATCCGGAAGCCGGGAATCCTCGCGCGCCATTCCGCCGCCTGCCGGCAGGCGGTGCGCAACGTCCACTCCCCGACCGCGGCGGCGGATGGCTTGCGGCTGAGCACCTCGATGAAGGCCGCCGGAGACAGCAGACCCCGCTCCGGGTGATTCCAGCGCATCAGCGCTTCGGCACCGGTGACACTGCCGTCGACGGTCGAAACCTGCGGCTGGTAGAACAGCTCGAACTCGCCGTTCTCGAACGCCTTGCGGAGTTCCTTCTGCAAGGCCCGGCGCGCGAACATCGCGTCGCGGAGGGCGGGGGCGAAAATCTCGTGCCGACCTTTTCCGGCGGCCTTCGCGCGGTAGAGGGCGAGATCAGCGGCGCCGAGCAGATCCTCCGACAGGGATCCGTGCTGCGGAGCAAATGCGATGCCGATGCTCGCGCCGATCTCGATGGGCTGGCCGGCGATCTCATGGTGGCCCGCTATCGCTGCGAGCAGCTTCGCGGCGGCGGCATTCGCTTCCGCCTCCCCGTTCCCCGACATCAGCGCGACGAACTCGTCGCCGCCGAGCCGGGCCACCATCGCCAACGGTCCGCACGAAGCCTGCAGCCGTGCGGCGACATCCCTCAGCACAGCGTCACCCATGGAATGGCCGTAGGTGTCGTTGACCTCCTTGAAGCCGTCGAGGTCGATCAGCAGCACCGTTCCCGCGGCGCCCGCACCCAACGTCCGCTCGACACAGTCGTGCCAGGCATTGCGGTTGGGCAATTCGGTCAGCGGGTCCAGAGAGGCGATGTGGAAAAGCCGCTCCTGACTCTGGCGGCGCTCCGTGATGTCGCGCACGATCACACCGAAGCTGATGGCGGCTCCATCCCGCCACGCCGAAAACGAGAACTCGGCCGGGAATTCGCTGCCGTCCTTGCGCAGCCCCTGCAATTCGAACGCGTGGCCGGCGGCCTTGCTGTCCTCGTCGCCGAGAAGCCGGGCTACTTCCGCTTCGAAGATGCGCCTCCAACTGTGCGGCGCGATCCGTTCGCCTGGTTGGCCGACGACTTCATTCGCGGCATAGCCGAACAGCTTTTCCGCAGCCGCATTCCAGAATGTTATCTCGCCCGTGCCGGTCAGGCAGATGATGGCGTCGGGCGAGGTTGAAGCGATGCACTCGAACCGGGCCTGGTTGGCCGCACTGACATGATGGAGCCGGAAAATCTCCATCTGGTCGAGGACAAGGGCCGCCAGATCGGACAAGTGCGCGCGATCCTGATCCGTGAACGCATCCCGTGGCTTGCTGTCGATCAGGCAGATGGTGCCGATGTTTTCGCCGTTGGGTGCGATCAGCGGCTTGCCGGCATAAAAGCGGATCGAGGGCGGCCCGAGAACCAGTGGATTGGCCGAAAACCGGTCGTCCTTCGTCGCATCGTGGACGACCATGATGTCGGCCTGCATGATCGCATGGGCGCAGAACGAGACCTCGCGGCTCGTCCCGCTCTCGTCGAAACCGGTGCGAGACTTGAAAAACTGCCGATCACTTCCGACGAGAGAGACGAGAACCGTTGGAACACCGAACATCCGCGCAGCGAGCCGTGTAAGACGATCGAAGTTCTCGTCCGGCGGCGTATCCATGAGACGATATTCTGCGAGGGCCCGAAGCCGGGCTTCTTCGCTCGCCGGCACGGGATATGTCGGATGCAATTTCGGTGGGCTCCCCAGAACAGATTTCTGATGGCTCAACTCGAGCCATAACGACTTTCAACGTCGTTGGGCCTGGAACGTTCCCTTCGATTCTTCACTTTTTCGCGCATGGGCGGGCTGCCTCGCCGTCCAGCGGAGGAAATGCCGGGTCGCCTTACCGCCTCCGCGACCGGCGCGCCGCCAGCGTTTGCGACGGATACTCGCCATAGCGCTCGAAATAATATTTCGAGAAGTGACCGGGGTTGGAGAATGAGAAGGCGACAGCGACGCCAGTGATGCTCTCCTGATCCGAAGCTTCCATCAGGCGCTTCCGGATCGCATCCAGGCGCGCATTGCGGATCCAGGTCACGGGAGAGCAGTCGAAGCGCCGCCGGAACGCATATTGCAGGCTTCGTGCCGAGAGGCCGCTGATGCTTTCCAGATCCGTCATGGTGATGCGTCCGGTCAGGTTCGCCTGGATATATTGGCAGACCTCTTCCAGTTGCCTGTCATTGCCTGCACCGTTCGATCTGCCACGGTCATTCGGGGCAGAAAGACTGTCCGGGATGAGCAAGACGCAGATCGCGCGATAGAACACGTCGTCGATGGCCAGAGCCTCGGCCGCGCCCGGATTTTCCCCGCAGGCATCCAGCGTCCGGCAGGCGGCGCGTATGATCTGGTCGACATCGATTCCGCCGACCTTCAGCGACAGCACTGCCGGTACGTCGAGGTCGAGCTGCGCGTCGCTGCGGCCGGTCATGGAACGGGCGACGTGGCGAAGGCGCTCGGCCTCAAGGCTCACCATGAGCGTCGATCGATATTGACCGACGCCAATGCGGTCACCTTCCGGCGCGAACAGTCCGTGCTTGCCGACTTCGCAAAGAACATCCTTTCCATTCACGTTGGACTGGATGGGTCCGCCGCCGAACGGCATGTAGAACGAAAGACCGGAAGCCGAGACGCGCGTCCGCACGGGCGTGTGCGAAATCGTCGTCAGCCTCATTCCACGCACCAGCGCCGAAGATTGCTGTGTCGAGAACGCCGACTTGTCGCCAACGGCATCGTATTCGGCATTCCAGCCCATCGAGCGCGCGACCTGTTCCTGCATGCTCGTGAGCGAATTCGTGACGATCTTTGATTTCTCGCCGAATGCCAGCGCAGGTAACGAGAAGCCAGGCTCGGACACGTCGAGACCCCAAGATTGTGTATCCGAAACCTATAATGGCGCGATATCTGCCGGGAATCCATCCTGAGATACGTTTCCGGTCCCCGCTATGGACTTGAAAGCACAAAGGGAAAGAACGAGACGGTAGCGGAGCACTGCGCCGAGGGCGCGAGCACGATGAGGCCGGTCTTCTCGGGGCCGAGATCCAGGTTGAAGGCGTCCGTGCAGTTGCTGACCGGCTCGGCGCAGAAATGGTCGGCGCCCGGCGGGGTGTAGACCACGAGGTGGCGGAGCGGAGCGTCCGCGGTCATGCGCAGCCCGGCGGCGCGTTCCGGCCAGCGGATCTCGGCGGTTCCGTTCCAGCCGCCGAAGGCGTTGTCGAGCACGCGGGAGGCGACGGCCATGCGCGACGACGGCCCCCAGAGATCGCCGGCGGCGACGCGGCGGACGGGCATTACCTCCGCGTCCACCTCCCAGCCCCACGAGGGTGCGGCCTCCAGTGTCGCGAGGGGTGTCGCGGGGAAGTAGGGATGCAGGCCGAAGCCGACGGGCATCGGCTCGGTGCCGCGGTTCGCGATCGTCAGGGAGATGTCGAGCCGGTCGGGGTGGAGCGAGAATTCCTGTTGTGCGACATAGGGATAGGGCCATGCGTCCGGTGCGTGCTCGTAGACGAGCGTGACGGATTCCGGCCCGGTTGCGGCGACGCGCCAAGGGCGTTGCCAGCCGTGGCCGTGCTCGACGTGGGGGCCGGGCGTGTTGAGCGGCATGGAGACGGAGCGGCCGGCGAAGGTGAAGCGGCCATGGCGCAGCCGGTTGGAGAACGGCGTCAGCGGGAAGCAGCCGGCGTCCTCGCCGTGATCGTCGCGGCTTTTCATCGGCGCCAGCAGGTCGATCCAGCCGCTGTCCGGATGACGCCAGCGCAGCGATGCGATGCGGCCGCCGAGGCCGGGCAGGAGGTCGAGGCGCCACGGACCGGCCGCGAGGGCGACCGCTTCGCCGTCGCGTTCCGGCCGCTCGCTTGTCGCATCGGTGGCGTGCCGATGATCGCTTTGCCGGGCCTCATGAGCGCTCATTCGCCGCTTCCTGCACGCTTGAGGGCGGCCCATGCCCGCGCAGCGGGCGGGCCGCCGAGGGCCTCCGAGATCCGGTCGGCATGGCGCAGCAGCGGCTCAACCACAGATGGTACCGATTCGGTCGGAAGGAACTGCTTGAGGGTGGTGACGCTGATCGCCCCGACCGCCTTCCCGCCGTGGCCGAACACCCCGGCCGCCACGCAGATGATGCCCTCGACGTCTTCCTCGTCGTCGAGCGCATAGTGCCGTTCGGCGATGCGGTCGAAATCGGTGGCGAGCGCTTCGAGGGTGTCGAGGGTGCTGGGGGTGCGGCGCTCGTGGCCGACCCGGTCGAGGATCGCGAGGGCCTCGGGCCGGGGCATCGCGGCGAGCAGCAGCTTGCCGACGCCCGAGCAGTGCGGCGCCTCGCGGCGGCCGAGGGCGGCGGCGAAGCGGATGGCGCCCGGACCGTCGACGCGGCCGATCACCACGGCAAAACCGTCGTCCAGCATGGCAACGCGGGAAGTAAGACCGACCTCCTGGGTGAGTTCGCGCAGGACCGGCATCGCGACGTCGCCGAGCCCGGTATTGGCGACCGCGCGGTCGCCGAGGCGGACGAACGACAGCCCGAGCCGGTAGCGCCGCGTCATGCCCTCGCCGAAATCCACCACGAGCCCGCGTGCCCGCAGCGTCGCGAGGATGGCGTAGGCGGCGGGCTTGGACAGGCCGATGTCGCGGGCGAGATCGGTGAGCCGGGCCCCCTCCGGACCGGCCTCCGCGATCCGGTCGATCAGGTCGAACGCGCGGCCGAGGCTCTGCACCCTGTAGCGTTCGTCCGTCATCCGTTCCCGTCCCTCCACGCGGCAGGCCCCACCCCTCCCGGTGTCACCGGTCGGGGCGATTTTCGTGAAGCATTACAGAATAGCATTTCTTAATACAGAACTTTTTCCGATGCCGACTATCGGTCCGCTCCCGCCTTGCCTGTCGCCCGAGCCCAGGCGCGGCGGGGATTTTCCCACATTTTCAGGCGCCGGAGCCAGCGGCGCGGGGCCCGGCGGGCATGTTGACTTCCGCAGCGGATCGTCGCTACTCTCTCAGCATAACAGAACACAGTTTTGTATAGCAAAACACTGACCTGAGGCGACCATGTCAGACGAACCCCGGAAACTGCGGTCCAGCGCCTGGTTCGGCGGAGCGGGCAAGAATGCCTTCATGCACCGCAGCTGGATGAAGAACGAGGGTCTGCCGCCCGACGTGTTCGACGGCCGCCCGGTGATCGGCATCTGCAACACCTGGTCGGAGCTGACGCCCTGCAACGCGCACCTGCGCGAACTGGCGGAGCGGGTGAAGCGCGGCGTCTACGAGGCCGGCGGCCTGCCGCTCGAATTCCCGGTGATGTCGCTCGGCGAATCCAACATGCGCCCGACCGCCATGCTGTTCCGCAACCTCGCCGCCATGGACGTCGAGGAATCGATCCGGTCCAACCCGGTCGACGGCGTGATCCTGATGGTCGGCTGTGACAAGACCACCCCCGCCCTGATGATGGGCGCGGCGAGCTGCGACCTGCCGGCGATCGTCGTTTCCGGCGGACCGATGCTGAACGGCAATTTCCGCGGCAAGCCGATCGGCTCCGGCACCCACGTCTGGAAGTTCTACGAGGACGTGAAGGCCGGCCGCATGTCGGTCGACGACTTCCTCGCCGCCGAACAGGGCCAGAGCCGTTCGGCCGGCAGCTGCATGACCATGGGCACGGCGTCCACGATGGCGAGCATGGCCGAGGCGCTCGGCATCGCCATGCCGGACAATGCCGCCATTCCCGCCGTCGATTCCCGCCGGCAGATCCTCGCCCAGGAGGCCGGACGCCGGATCGTCGGCATGGTGCGGGACGATATCCGCATGTCGAAGATCCTGACGCGCGAGGCGTTCGAGAACGCCATCCGCGTCAACGGCGCCATCGGCGGCTCCACCAACGCGGTGATCCACCTGATCGCGGTCGCGCGCCGGCTCGGCATCGACCTTTCCCTCGACGACTGGGACCGCCTCGGCCGCAGCGTGCCGACCATCGTCGACCTGATGCCCTCCGGCCGCTTCCTGATGGAAGACTTCTATTATGCCGGCGGCCTCAGGGCGGTAATGCGGGTGCTCGCCGAAGCCGGCCTGCTCCATACCGATGCCGCGAGCGTGGCCGGGCCGACCATCGGCGAGATCGTGGCGGATGCGCCGAACTACAACGGCGAGGTGATCCGCGGCTTCGAGGATGCGCTGACGCCGGAAGGCGGCATCGCGGTGCTGCGCGGCAACCTCGCGCCCGGCGGCGCGGTGATCAAGCCGTCGGCCGCGACCCCGGCGCTGATGCAGCACCGCGGCCCCGCCGTCGTGTTCGAGACCATCGAGCACTATTACGCCCGCATCGACGATCCCGACCTGGAGATCGACGAGAACAGCGTGATGGTGCTGAAGAACTGCGGCCCGAAGGGTTATCCCGGCATGGCCGAAGTCGGCAACATGCCGCTGCCCGCCAAGCTCCTGAAGCGCGGCGTCACCGACATGGTGCGCATTTCCGACGCGCGGATGAGCGGCACGGCCTACGGCACCGTGGTGCTGCACACCGCGCCGGAGGCCGCCGCCGGCGGCCCGCTGGCGCTGGTGCGCGACGGCGACATGATCGAGCTCGACGTCGCCGGCCGTAGGCTGCATCTCGAGGTCGACGAGGCCGAACTCGCCGCCCGCCGCGCGGCCTGGAAGCCGCCCGAGCACGCCGACATCAACGGCTACCAGAAGCTCTATGTCGAGCATGTGCTGCAGGCCGACGAAGGCTGCGACTTCGACTTCCTCACCGGCAAGCGCGAAGCCGGCATTCCCCGTCACTCACACTGAACCGGCGGCAGCGCGGACGAGGCCCGATCCCATGGACACCGATTTTCCGAACGCCATCTATCCGACGCTGAAGGATCGCGTCGTGTTCATCACCGGCGGCGGCAGCGGCATCGGTGCCGGGCTCGTCGGGCATTTCAGCGCGCAGGGCGCGGCGGTCACCTTCGTCGACGTGGCGGAGGAGCCCTCCCTCGCGCTCGTCGACGCGGTCGCCGCCGCGGGATATCGCCGACCGGACTTCATCCGCTGCGACCTGCGCGACATCGAGGCGCTGCGGGCCGCGATCGCCACGACGGCGGAGCGCCACGGCCCCATCCGCGTGCTTCTCAACAATGCCGGCAACGACGACCGCCACCGCACCGAGGACGTCACGCCCGCGTACTGGGACGACCGCATGGCGGTCAACGTGCGTCACCAGTTCTTCGCCGCCCAGGCCGTGCGGCCGTACATGCGCGATGCCGGCGGCGGCTCGATCGTCAATTTCGGCTCGATCACCTGGATGGTCGGCGACCCGGACTGCCCGGCCTATGTCACCGCCAAGGCCGCCATCACCGGCATGACCCGCGCGCTCGCCCGCGAGCTGGGGCCGGAGCGCATCCGCGTCAACTGCATGATCCCCGGCTGGGTCATGACCGAGCGGCAGGTGCGGCTGTGGCTGACGCCGGACGGGGAGCGCCAGATCGCGGAGCGGCAGTGCCTGCCGGACCGACTCTATCCCTCGGACATTGCCCGCATGGCGCTGTTCCTCGCATCCGAAGACAGCCGGATGTGCACCTCGCAGCATTTCATCGTCGACGGCGGTTGGGTCTGAGACCGCCCGAAGGAGCCTTCCCCAATGCGTCTCGTGCAATTCAAGACGGAAGACGGCCGGCGCAAGGTCGCACTCGTCGCCCCCGATGGCGAGGCGCTGCTGCCGCTCGCCGGCGCCACGTCGGTCTACGACCTCGCGATGCGCAGCATCGAGGAGGCGACGCCGCTCGCGGACCTGGTCGCCGCCCTGCCGCGGGAAGACGCGGTCGACTATGCCGCCGCCCTTACCGAGGGCCGCGTGCTGCCGCCCCTCGACCATCCGGAGCCGGCGCGTTTCCTGATTACCGGCACCGGCCTGACCCACACCGGCAGCGCCACGGCGCGCAACCGGATGCACGAGGTGGTGCACGGGCCGGACGCCCATGAATCCGACTCGATGAAGATCTTCCGCATGGGCCTGTCCGGCGGCAAGCCGGGCGAGGGCCGCATCGGCGTGCAGCCGGAGTGGTTCTTCAAGGGCGTCGGCACCTGCGTGGTGCCCCCCGGCGCGCCGTTGGAGCTGCCGGGCTATGCGCTCGCCGGTGCCGAGGAAGCCGAGATCGTCGGCCTCTATATCGTCGACCCGGCCGGCGAGCCGCGCCGGATCGGCTTCGCGCTCGGCAACGACTTCTCCGACCATGTCACCGAGGGCAAGAACTACCTCTATCTCGCCCATTCCAAGCTTCGGGACTGCTCGATCGGACCGGAGCTGCTCGTCGGCGACCTGCCGGAGGAAGTGCGCGGCCACACCCGCATCCACCGCGACGGCGCGGTGGTGTGGGACGAGGAGTTCCTGTCCGGCGAAAGCCACATGTCGCACTCAATCGCCAATCTCGAGCACTACCACTTCCGCTACCCGATGTTCCGGCGGCCCGGCGACCTGCACGCCTATTTCTTCGGTGCCGACGCCATGAGCTACGCCTCCAACGTGCCGACGCAGGCCGGCGACGTGTTCGAAATCGAATCCCCCACCTTCGGCAAGCCGCTGCGCAACCGGATGGTGGCCGGCCCGGCGGAGACCTTCGTCTCCGTGCGGCCTCTCTGACGCCAGCCCGGGCGGGACGGGCCCGGGCTTCGATATTGCCGGCATGCCGGTTCCCCGGCCGGGCCTTCCGCCCGGCGGGGAGGCGGACCGGAGCAAACATCACCGAGAGCGCCACCCGCCGCGGCGGACAAGACGCTCCTCCATGAAAGACGAGGCCAGCACCGGCCGGCCAGCGCCGACCGGGCGGGACCAACCAGAGGAGAAGTGTCGTGAAGGGATTGAGAGAACTTCTGTGCGGCGCTGCGCTCGCCGCCGGTCTTTGGACCTCCGCCGCCGCCGCGGAGACGCTGCGCGTGCTGGCCTGGGAAGGCTATGCCGACGCGGACTGGGTGAAGGAGTTCACCCAGGAGACCGGCATCGATGTCGACGTGGTCTTCATCGGCTCGGACGACGAGATCTGGGCCAAGATCAAGGGCAGCGAAGGCAAGGACTTCGACGTGATGGCCGTCAACACGGCCCAGCTGCAGCGCTATATCGACGCCAGCCTGGTGACGCCCTGGGACCTGAAGGACATTCCGAACCAGCAGCAGGTGCTGCCGCGCTTCCGCGATCTCAGCAAGATCAAGGGCGAGACCCGCGACGGCAAGGTCTACGGCATCCCGTTCGCGTTCGATTCCATCGGCCTGATCTACGACGTCGACAAGGTGAAGCCGGCCCCGACCTCGATGGCCGTGCTGTGGGACCCGCAATACAAGGGCAAGGTGCTGGCCTATGACAACGGCGAGCACAACGTTTCCTTCACCGCGCTCGTGCTCGGCATCAAGGATCCGTTCCACCTGACGCCGGAGCAGCTCGACCAGGTGAAGGCCAAGCTGATCGAGCTGAAGGGCAACGTGCTGTCGTTCTACACGACCGCCGACGAGGCCCAGCAGATCTTCCAGAACAACGACGTCGCGCTGGTGTGGGCCAATTACGGCCAGCAGCAGCTCAAGGCGCTGCAGAAGGCCGGCGCCCACGTCGCCTACATCAACCCCTCCGAGGGCGCGCTCTCCTGGCTCGACAACTGGGCGATGACCAGCGGCGTGCAGGACAAGGCAGCCGCCGAGAAGTGGGTGAACTTCCTGCTGCAGAAGAAGATCGGCCAGCAGCTCACCGAGCGCACCGGCTTCGGCAACACCGTGGTGCCGAGCGGCAGCGCCCGGGAAAGCGACACGCTGGTGTGGCTCGACGCCGTCGAGGACCCGCTGAAGCGCTCCGACATCTGGAACGAGGTGAAGGCGGCCCCCTGACCGCCAGAAGACGGCAACCGGCGGGCCGACCCGGCCCGCCCGGACAGCCAAGCGGCGGGCCGATCCGGCCTGCCCGGACAGCCAAGCGGCGGGCCGATCCGGCCTGCCCGGACAGCCAAGCGGCGGGCCGATCCGGCCCGCGACCCGGCCGCGTGTCGACCGGGATCGAGGAGCGGCGCATGATGGTTCCCGCCCGGACGGTTGGTCCGGGCGGCCCGCCGCTCTCGCCCCACGTCGTTCGAGGGACCCCATGGCCGATCCCGGCGTTCTCCTGACTCTGCGCTCCGTGACCAAGTCCTACGGCACGGTTCCGATCCTGCACGGCGTCGATCTCGACGTGCGCGACGGCGAGTTCATCACCATTCTCGGGCCGTCCGGCTCGGGCAAGACCACGATCCTGCGCCTGATCGGCGGCTTCACCTCGCCCTCCGGCGGCGAGATCAGGCTGGAGGGACAGGACATCACGGCGATGCCGATCAACCGGCGGCCGTTCAACACCGTGTTCCAGGACTACGCGCTGTTTCCGCATCTGAGCGTGGAGGCGAACGTCGCCTACGGGCTCGCCGTGCGCGGCACGCCGCGTGCCGAGGTGGCGCGGCGCGTGGCCGACGCGCTGGAACTCGTCAGCCTCGGGCCGTTCGGCAAGCGCTACCCGGCGCAGCTTTCCGGCGGCCAGCGCCAGCGGGTGGCGCTCGCCCGCGCCATCGTCTGCCGGCCGCGTCTGATCCTGCTCGACGAGCCGCTCGCCGCGCTCGACGTGGCGCTGCGCCACCAGATGCAGGCGTTCCTGAAATCCGTGCAGGCGGAGATCCGCACCACCTTCCTGTTCGTGACCCACGACCAGGAGGAGGCCATCGCCATGGCCGACCGCATCTGCGTGATGAATGCCGGCCGCATCCAGCAGATCGGCTCGCCCCACGAGGTTTATTACCGGCCGAGCTGCGAGTTCGTCGCCACCTTCTTCGGCGACAACAACCTCATCGCCGGCACGCTCGGCCCAGCGAGCGGCAGCCGGCGCGCCATCGAGACGAGCCTCGGCACGATCCTGTGTTCCATCGAGGGCCAGCCGGAACTCGCCGCCGCGCCGGCCGGGGCCCGCGCCTTCGCCACCTGCCGGCCGGAGGCGATGGCGATCGGCCCCGCCGCCGTGCGCGATCCGGCGCATGAGAACGCCATCGCCGCCACCATCGACCAGGTGGCGTTCGGCGGCGCCTCCACCATGGCGTTCGCCACGGCGGCCGGCGACCGGGCGATCTCGCTGCGCGCCCGGCTGCAGAGCCGTCCGGAAGGCACCCCGCTCGGGGCGGGCGACGCGGTGACGCTGTCGTTCCGCGCCGACGACTGCCGGCTGGTTCCGGCATGAGCGCGCGGGACGCCCTCGCCGGCCGGCCCCGCGCCGCCGCCTGGCTCGCGACCGCCGCGGCCTATGTGGTGCCGCTCGGCTTCATCCTCGCGCCGATGGCGCTGTTCCTGACCTACAGCTTCTTCAGCGTCGACCACGGCGACATCGTGTTTTCGCCGACGCTCGCGAACTATGTGCGCTTCTTCACCGACCCGGTGTTCCAGCCGATCTTCTGGCGCACCTGCCTTCTGTGCCTGTCGGTGGCGGTGCTGTGCGTGGCGTTCGCCTATCCGGTGGCGCTGTTCCTGACCGGGCTCAAGGGCCGCAACCGCCATGTGGTTCTGGTGCTGCTGCTGGTGCCGCTGCTGATGAGCTACGTCATCAAGATCTACGCGGTGCGCAGCATCCTCGGCGGCAACGGCCTGCTGAACCGCACGCTGATGGCGCTCGGCATCATCAGCGAGCCGTCGATGCTGTTCGTGTTCAACCTCAACGCCGTGCTGTTGACGCTGACGGTGCTTCTGATCCCGTTCGCGATCCTGCCGATCTTCCTGTCCCTGGAAAATATTCCCAAGGCGCTCCGGCACGCCTCCGCCGATCTCGGCGCCAGCGACCTGCAGACCTTTCTGCGGGTGACGCTGCCGCTCAGCCTGCCCGGGGTGGCGAGCGCCATGAGCTTCGTGTTCGTGCTGGCGATCGGCGACTTCCTCACCCCGCAGATGGTGGGCGGCCAGTCGGGCTTCACCTTCGGGCGGATCATCTACAGCCAGTTCGGAACCGCCTTCAACTGGCCGTTCGGCGCCGCGCTCTCCGTCATCCTGGCGGCGGCGGTGATCTGCGCCATCGCGCTCGGCGGCTGGGCGGGAACCCGGAGGCAGACGCAATGACGGCCCCGACGACGGCGCCTGCGCCCTCCCCTATCCCTTCCCCAGCTCCCGCCCCTGCCGTCGCCCGCGCCCGGCGCGTGAAGGAAAGCCCGATGAAGCGGGCGGGCACGATCCTGCTCGTCGCGGTCACGGCGCTGGTGTTCGCCCTGCTCTACGGCCCGCTGCTGGTGCCGATCGTGTCGTCGTTCTTCACCGTCAGCCACGGCGCGGTGGACTGGGCGCAGCCGACGGCGAGCGCCTATGCCGCGCTGACCCGCAACGAAAGCGTGCTTTCCGCGCTGAGGACGACGCTGATCGTCGGCGCCTCGGCGGTGGTGCTGTCGGTCGCGATCGCGACCGGGCTCGCGCTTTATGTCGCCTCGCCCGAGGCGAAGGGCCGGCGGTTCCTGCAGTTCGTGATCTTCCTGCCGTTCCTGATGCCGCCGATCATCACCGGCCTCGCGCTGCTGATCTTCTTCCGGGAGATCGATTTCGAGCGCTCGATCCTGACCGTCATCATCGGCCACACCGTGTTCGTGCTGGCGCTGGTCTACCGCACCATCCTGGTGCGGCTGCAATCGCTGAGCGGCAGTCTGGTGGAGGCCTCCTACGATCTCGGCGCCAGCCGGTGGCAGACCTTCCGCCTCGTGCTTCTGCCGAACCTGACCGGGGCGATGGCCGGCGGAGCGATCCTGGCGTTCGCGCTGTCGTTCGACGAGACCATGATCACGCTGCTCGTCACCGGCACCCAGAGCACGCTGCCGGTGCGGCTGTGGGCGATGATGCGCCTCGGCTTCACGCCGGACATCAACGCGCTGGTGACGCTGGTGCTGCTGTTCACCACCGCGCTCTGCCTGGTGGCGGTGCGCTTCGTCGCGCCGGCCCATGCCGCCTCAGGCGGCGACGAGTGAGGTCACCGCATCGGGCGGCGACGAGTGAGGAAACCGCGCCAAGACGGCGCTCAAGGGGAGGAACGGTCATGACGGCCGATATCGACTTCAAGGCCCTCAAGGCCGTGCTCTATTCGGCGGTGCTGTCGGACGTGCTCGACAGCTTCGGCCGGGCGGATCAGGCGATGCGCCCGTTCGTGCGTCCGCTCGACGAGGACAAGGTGCTGTTCGGCCGCGCCCGCACCGGGCTCTATGCCAACGTCTACGGCATCACCGAGGGCCGCAACCCCTACGAGGTCGAGATCGCGCTGGTCGACGATCTCGTCGAGGACGACATCGTGGTGCTCGCCTGCGACGGCCCGACCACGCGCATCGCGCCGTGGGGCGAATTGCTCACCACCGCCGCGCGCTGCCGCGGGGCTGGCGGCTGCGTCACCGACGGGCTGGTGCGCGACGTGCGCCACATCCGCCGGCTGGGCTTTCCGGTGTTCCACGGCGGCATCGGCCCGCTCGACACCAAGGGCCGCGCCGAGATGACGGCGCGCGACGTGCCGGTGGAATGCGGCGGCGTCCGCGTCGAGCCGGGCGACCTCGTGTTCGGCGACGTCGACGGCGTCGTCGTCATCCCGCACGCCCTCGCCGGCGAGGTGATCGCGGCGGCGCTGGACAAGATCAACGGCGAGAACAGGAGCCGCGAGCACCTCGAACAGGGCATGCTGCTCGGCGAGGTCTATGCGCGCTACGGCATCCTGTAGAGCGGTCTCCGATCTGATGGAAACATCAAGTCTACAAGGAATCGCTCCAGATTCAAAGCCTTGAGCATATCCCTGTCGTTCAGATCTGAACGGGGTATGCTCTGGGGCGGGCTGTCGGATCGCCCCGGCTGTCAGTTCGTGCCGCCGGCCGGGACGACCGCGAGGCTGTCGAGGGCAAGCGGCAGCGGAACGGGCTCGGCGGCGGACCGCACCATCGGGCCGGCATCGAGCACCGCGAGACGCGGCGGCGCCGGCATCGCCGCGACGCAGACCGCGATGTGGTGGCCGTTGCCGAACGCGCCGTGCCACGCCAGCCACGGGGTCTCGCCGCCGATCCAGCGCGCGGCGGGCGGCGAAAAACCGATCTCCACGTCCTGCGGCGGAATAAGAAATCCCCGGCCGGCGGCCTTGAGGATGCTTTCCTTGAGCGTCCACAGCGTGAAGAACCGTGCGAGGCGATCCGCTTCAGCGAGCGCGTCGAACGCCGCCAGTTCAACCGGGGTGCAGAACGTCGCCGCGACGGCAGAGGTCGCGGCATCGGCCACGACCGCTTCGGCATCGACGCCGACATCCCGGCCCGTGGCGACCGCGACGGCGACGAGGCCGGCCGTGTGTGTCAGGCTGAAGGAAGGCGTGCCTTCCGCAGCGATGCCTTCCGCAGCGATGCCTGCCGCTCCGGCGTCGGAGCCCGGCGCGTACAAGGGCGGGACAGGCCGGTCCGGCGGGGAATCCGCGACGATCCCGGGCTTGCCGAAGGGACCGGCCGCGAAGCGCCAGGATGCCGGAGCGACGGATGGGCGGTGCCGGCTCAGCGCCAGGCGCAGAAGCCCGTGGGCCGCGACGAAGCCCGCCCGCGCATCCGTATCGCGCAGGCGCGCCGCCCGGTCCGTCTCGGTGCTGTCGAGAAGCGCCGCCAGCCGCGCCATGTCGCCCGGCGTGAGCCCGGCCGTCGGCAGGAGATAGAGATCGATGCAGTCGCTCGGCATCATCGGCGACGCTCCCGGCGCGGCGGTCGGCAGGCGCTATCGAGGGCCGGCATTGGCGGCCGCCGTCAGGCCGTTCCGCTCCGCACCACATCCTCGGGCGGCAGCGAGATGCGGCAGATCACGCCCGCGGGGTCGAACGTGAGGTCGGCCTTGCCGTGGGGGGAATATTGCAGGCTGCGGCTGATCACGGTGCGGCCGAAGCCGCGCCGGGTGGGCGGGGAGACGGCAGGTCCGCCGGTCTCGCGCCATTCCATCACGAACGGAGCGCCGTCGCCCTCGCGCGGCAGCGCGTTCAGCGACACGACGCCGGTGCCGTTCGACAGCGCGCCGTATTTCACCGCGTTGGTGGTCAGCTCGTGCAGGATGAGCCCGAGCGCCACGGCCGCGCGCGGCACGATGGCGACGTCGAGCCCCTCGGACACGACGCGGCCGGCGCCCTTCTCGATATAGGGCGCGAGTTCGGCCGCGAGCAGGTCCTCGAGCTGGAGGTCGTTCCACGAGCGCGTCGCAAGCAGGTTGTGGGTCGCGGACAGGGCCTGAAGCCGGCCGGAGAACGCCACCTGATAGCCTTCGAGGGTGTCCTCGGAGGACAGCGTGCGACTGCTGATCGACTGCACCAACGCAAGCGTGTTCTTCACGCGGTGGTCGAGCTCGGCCATCAGCAGCAATTGCTGGCGCTCGGCCGCCTTGCGCTGGGACAGGTCGACCATGGTGATGACGCAGCCGCTGATCATGTCGCCGGCAACGCGCAGCGGCGCGATGCTGACGAGATAGTCCTTCACCGCCGGGGCCTCGGGCGCGACCGCCTCGATGCCCTGGAGCGGGGTGCCCGCGAGCGCCATGGCGATGAAATCGTCGCTCTGCATCAGCCCGGTGGCGCCGGGAAACACCAGCGGCACGACCTCGGCGAACGGGCGGCCGATCAGCGGGCCGTCGTGCACCACGCGGGCCGCCGCGTTGGCGTGGGTGATGACGCCGTCGCGGTCGCAGACGAGCACCGCCTCGTTGGCGGAGGCGATGACCGCGCGGGCGGCGCGCTCGCTCTGTTCCGCCGCTTCGACCAGCACCCGCTCGGTGATGTCGGTGAAGGTGACGGCATAGCCGGAAACGGCACCGATGCGCATCGGCGCGACGGTGATGTCGAAATGGCTGTCCGATGTCTCGCCGGTGAAGCGGACATTGATTTCCTGCCGCTCCATCACCGGCGAACCGAGCAGCGCGTCGAAGCGCGCGGCGTTCACCGGGTCGAGCACGTCGCTGAACCGCGCACCCTGCAAGGCCTCGAACGGGACCCGCAGGAGTTTCGCGATCTTGTGGGTCGCGTAGAGCACGTGTCCGGTGCGGTCGAGCGCGACGGCGCCGGGGTCCATCGCTTCCATGAAGTCGCGATAGCCGGCCTCACCCTCGATCGTGAAGATCTCGTCGGCGTCCTGGCCGCGCACCACGAGCGCGTCGACCTCGCCCAGACGGATGGCCGTCAGGGTTTCCTCCGCCTCGGCGAGACGGCGCTGGAGTTCCGCAATCAGCTCGTCGCGAGGATCGGCCACGGTCGTCATTCGTCACCGATCTTGAGGTGGACCAGCACCTTCTGCTCGTCCGACAGGTCGCCGATGATCTTGCGGATGGGGACCGGGAGTTCGCGCACCAGCGTGGGGATCGCGACGATGCTGTGCTCCTTGGCCAGATGCGGGCTCTTCTTGAGATCCACCACCTCGATTTCGTACTGCCCCGGCGCCTTCTCGGCACAGATCCGCTCAAGGTTCGCGATCGCCGTCAGAGACTTGGGCGTCTGGCCGGCCACATAAAGGATGAGTTTCCGGCGCTTGCCCGGTTCCTCGGTCATCGTCTCACCAACCATTCTCGTCCCGGGAAACGTCACGCGCGGCGACTTTTCTTCATTTCGGCGATATCGGCACGCGCCTGGAGAAGGAAGTCCTCCTCGGCTTTCAGAAACGCCTGCATTTCCAGTTCATCTGCTTCGAGTTCGGCCTTCAGCGCTTCCATCTGAGCGGCGGCCCGCCGGCGGCGCTGGTCGATCTGACGTTGCAGTCGCGACACCTCCGCCTTTCTACGCACTTCTTCACGGCGACTCCGAGCTTCTTCCTGTTTGCGTACGGAACCGGTCAATGCGCCGCTCTCGCCGAGATAGGGCGGGATGAGCTTGATGCCGTGCTCGGTCATGACGAATTCGCGCACCTGATTGGAATGCGGCATGCCGCGCGCCTTCAGGAGATAGAGTTCGCGGTTGAATTCGCCGCCGACCTCCCGGTTGAGCAGCAGGATCCACGCATCCATCAGCGACGACAGGCCGGCGTCCGTCGCCACCGCGCCTTCCTGCTGATGGGAAAGATGGGTGAAGACGCCGGTCACGCCGCGGCTCTTGAGGAAATCGACCACCCGCAGCAGCATCGACTGCACCTCGAAGCGGTCGCCGCTTTCGATGAAGGCCGAAATCGGGTCGAGCACGACGGTGGTCGGCTCGAACCGCTGGATCTCGCGCAGCATGACCGCGAGGTGCATTTCGAGGCTGTAGAAGGTGGGGCGGACCGCGACGAACCGCAGGCGGTCCTCCTCCAGCCAGCGGCCGAGATCGATCCCGAGCGAGCGCATGTTGCGGACGGCCTGGTTCGCGGATTCCTCGAACGAGAAATAGATCGCCTTCTCGCCGCGCGCGCAGGCCGCATCGACGAAGCTCGCCCCCACGGAGGATTTGCCCGTGCCGGCGACGCCCGACAGGAGAATGGACGTTCCGCGGTGGAAACCGCCCCCGCTCAGCATCGCATCGAGATCGGGGATCCCGGTCGAGACGCGCTCCTCGGAAGCCTTGTGATTGAGGCCGAGGGACGAGACGGGAAGCACGCTGAACCCTTCCTCGTCGATGAGGAACGGGTATTCGTTGGTGCCGTGCGCCGTGCCGCGATATTTCACGATGCGCATGCGCCGCGTGGAGATCTGGTTCTGGACGCGATGGTCGAGCAGGATCACGCAGTCGGAGACATATTCCTCCAGCCCCTGGCGGGTCAGGGCGCCGTCGCCCCGCTCGCCCGTGATCACCGTCGTCAGCCCCTTTTCCTTCAGCCAGTCGAACAGGCGGCGGATTTCCGCGCGCAGGATGGCGAGGTTGGAGAAGGCCGAGAACAGGCTCTCGATGGTGTCCAGCACCACGCGCTTCGCCCCGACGGTTTCGATGGCGAGTTCAAGCCGCAGGAACAATCCCTCGAGGTCGTAGTCGCCCGCTTCGGCGAGTTCGGCCGGGTCGACCGCGATGTGCTCGAACGCGATCCGCCCCTCCTCCACCAGCTTGTCGAGGCCGAAGCCGAGGGAGGCGACATTGTCGACGATGTCGGCCGGCCGCTCCTCGAATGTCACGAACACGCCGGGCTCGTCGTAGAGCCGCGCCCCGTTGATCAGGAACGTGGAGGCGAACAGCGTCTTGCCGCAACCGGCCGAACCACAGACGAGGGTCGGCCGGCCATCGGGCAGGCCGCCGAGCGTCAGGTCATCGAAGCCGGAAATACCGGTGAGCGATTTGGAGATGCCAGTTGGCGCCATGGATCACGCAAGAGAGGGCTGGATTTACGAGCGGCGGTTGATATGGATCAAATGCAGCAACAACTGGGCGTACTCGCGCAAAACACACGAAATACTCCAGAAGCAACCGGATTGAAGGCTATGCTGCGGGTACCCGACGCGCCGGCCGCCGTGCTTTCGACACGAAAGGCCCAATTGGCGGACTGGTTCGGAAGAACAAGGGGCGCGTGGAGATTCCATCGTCGCCCTCGATACATTAGGGTGCGACTCGTTGCTGTTCAAGCGGCTGCCACCGCACGAAATGAACGGCCGATTTCAGACCGTTTCAGTCCGGGGGCTCGACGGCCGCCGCCGGGTCGGCCGCGCCGTGCAAGATCCGGCGAAGGTCACCGGAAGTTCTGATGCCGCTTCCGCAGGTGTGTCGACAGCATTCGTCGTCAGGGCGCATCGTTGTTGAAGCGCAGCTCATTGAGGCGCTGCTTCATGCGGGCGAAGCGCTTGCGATGGGCATCGTCGCGCCGCAGCGCCACCGCGGTCGACAGCACGTCCACGACCGCGAGCGCCGCGATGCGGGAGATGGTCGGGGTGTAGATGTTGGTGTTGTCGAGGGTCTCGACCTTCAGGACGATGTCGCAATAGAGCGCGAGCGGGGCGTCCGCCCCCGTCATGCCGATCACCGTGGCGCCGGTCTCGCGCGCCGTGCGCGCCACCTCGATGATGGAGCGGGTGCGGCCGGTGTTGGAGATCACCACCGCGACCTGGCCGGGCTTCATCATCGAGGCTGCCATGATCTGCTGGTGGGAATCGATCTGCGCCCCGCAGGAGATGCCGAACAGCGGGAATTTCTGCTGGGCGTCGGCCGCCACGATGCCGGAAGCGCCGTGGCCGAAGAACTCGATGTGGCCGGCCTTGAGGATCGCCTCCACCGCGGCCTCCAGCGGGCCGGGTTCGAGGTGGTGGCGCGCCCAATCCAGGCTGGTGATGGTGTAGTCGAAGATCTTCTCCACCACTTCCGACAGGGTATCGGAGCCCGACAGCACCGAATGGGTGGCGGGCGTGCCGAGCGCGAGGCTCTGGGCGAGGCGCAGCTTGAAATCCTGGAAGCCCTGACAGCCGATGGCGGCGCAGAACCGGATCACCGTCGGCTGGCTGACCTCGGCGATCTCGGCGGTCTCGGCGACCGTGGCGTTGAGGATGCGGCGGGGGTCGGCCAGCACCACATCGGCGACCTTGCGGTCGGACCGGCGCAGACTGTCCCGCAGCGTGCGCACCACTTCCAGCACGTTTTCCGACGGTCCGCGCGCCGGGGTCGTGACGTCACGGCTGCTCATCCTGCCTTCGCTCCGGGTGCGACGGGGCGGCATCGGTTCGCCGTCGTCGCGAACGGGGCCGGCCGGGGCCACGTCGAGTGTCCCGCCCGATGCTGTAACGCGCTTCGTGGAAAAGGCAAATCGTCCGCTGCCAGCGGTTCGCGGCATTTCAGGGCCGGGCCGTGAGGACGAGGTCGCGATCGGTGCGCGCACGGAGGAGCCGCAGCGGGCCGGCCGTGGCGGCGAGGGCGTCGATGTCGGCGGGATCGGCGGTGTTGAAATCGAACAGGCCGTAATGATGGGCGACGACCGCCGGGACGCCCGCCGCGGCGCCGAGAGCGACAGATTCCGCCAGCGTGAGATTGCCGGGCACGCCGGCTGCGAGGAGGCCCGCCGAGCGGCCGTTGACCGGCAGGAGCGCGATATCCGGCGCGAGCGCCCTCACCTCCTCCGCCTGTCCCTCGAACGGCACGGTGTCGCCGGAATGGAACACGCGGACCCCCTCCATCTCGATCAGGTAGCCGAGGAAGCGGTGACAGCCGTCGGCGTCGCGCTCCAGGGCCTCGTGGGCCGCGCGGGCGGCGGTGATCCGGACGCCCGCGACCGGCTCGGCCGTCTCGCCGGCATCGAGGAGGACGAGGCGGTCCTCAAGGGTGCCGGTGCGCGTCATGGCTTCGGCGCGCGCGGCGCGGGGTACCACGAAGCGCAGATCCGGATGGCGCGCCGCGAGCGGGCGGAGCGTGCCGGGGTCCATGTGGTCGGTGTGCTGGTGGGTGGAGAGCACGAGGTCGACCGCGCCGAGCCCGGCGATGTCGACCGGCGGCGGCATCATGCGGATGTGGGGCCGCGCCGAGCCGCGATATTTCTCTGCGAGCGAGTCCGACAGGTAGGGGTCGATCACCACCGTGCGACGGGCGCTGCGGAGCACGAAGCCCGCCTGCCCCAGCCAGTGCAGCGCGATCCCGGCGGCGGGCGGCCGGGCGAGGCGGGCGGCGAGCGGCCCGGCGGCCGCGACGACGGCGAGATCAGCGGGCATGGGGTGCGGGCTGGACGTCGGGCTGGGCTGCGGGATGGGCGCCGGCCGCGGAGAGGCTTTCGAGGAGGTTGGTGACGGCGAGATCCGTCGCCCGCTCCACGCTCTCGTCGGTGAAGGCGCCGATGTGGCTGGTGGCGATCACGCGGGGGTGACCTGCGAGGGACAGCGCCCGGGGCGGCTCTTCGGGGAACACGTCGGTGGCGTAGGCGGCGACCTTGCCGCGATCGAGGGCGGCCAGCATCGCCGGTTCGTCGATGAGCCCGGCGCGGGCGGTGTTGATGAGGAAGACGCCGGGCCGCATCCGGGCGATCTCCGCCTCGCCGATCAGGGCGCGGCCGTCGCGCGGCGGCGGGCAGTGCAGCGTGACGACCTGCGCGCGGTCGAGCACCCCGTGGAGACCGGCATAGGAGAAGCGATCGGGCGGCAGGCCGAGATCGGGCTCCATCGGATCGAACGCGATCACCCGCGCGCCGAGCGCGGTGACGAGGCGGGCGACCTCGCGCCCGATGGCGCCGCAGCCGACGATGCCGATCTCGCGGCCGCGGATCTCGCCGCCGCGAAAGCGGGGCCAGCCGCCGGCCTTGATGCCCGCATTGGCGAGCGGGATGTGGCGCAGGCAGGCGAACATCAGCCCGAGCGCCAGTTCCGCCACCCCGGCGGCGTTGGCGCCATCGGCGGTGCGCACCACGATGCCGCGCTCGGCGATGACGTCCATCGGCAGATTGTCGACGCCGACGCCGTTGCGGCTGATGGCGCGCAACTGCGTCGAAGCGCGGATCACCGCAGGGGACACCGGCTCGACGCCGGCGAGCCAGCCGACGCAGGTCGGCACCAGACGGGCGAGCTCGTGTTCGTCGGGCTGCCGGCCGGGAGTGGAGCAGACCACCTCGAAACCCGCCTCGCCGAGCCTTTCGAGCGCGGGATGGCCGGACGCGGTGAGCGAGCGGGGCGTGACGAGGACGCGGGGAGCGGAACCGGGCATCGGGGCCTCCTCAGCGCCTGGAGACGTCGGCGGCGATGCGGCAGATCTCGTCGAACCGCGGGCCGCTCGTGGGAATCGCCACGTCGAACACCTCGGCGATCACCTGGGTCCAGCCGTGGATGAAGTAGGTCCAGCCGTCCTCGATCTGCAGGCGGCGCGAGGCCTGCTGCGCCCGCGCCTGGTCGAGGAAGACGAGGTCGCCGCGATAGTTCAGGTCCCAGACGATGCCGTCCTCGGGGAAGATCGCCGCATCAGTGAGCGGAGACCCCGGCGCGTCCTTGCCGAGGCCGGTGGCGTTGATGACGAGCGAGCCGGGCTTCAAGCCGGCCGTGACGGCGTCGTTCGCCGCGGGCGTCGGCGCCAGCACATAGTCCACCGGGATCGGCGAGCCGAGTTCGCGGTGGATGCGGGCGATCTCCTCGAGGCGCTCGGGGCTGCGGTTGGAGACGACGATGCGGGAGGGCGCGTCGGCGGCGCGCTCGGGGCGCATCATGTGCCAGGTGAGCGCGATGGTGGAGCCGCCGGCCCCCATCGAGAACAGTTCGCCGCCGGTGCGGGCGAAATGGCCGGCGGGGATGAACCCGTCGAGCGCGAGCCCCGAGGAGATCGGGTCCTTGGCATGGCAGACGAGCCGGCCGTCGCGCTTCGACAGGCAACTGGTCTCGCCCATGAAGGCGGCGTGGGGATCGACCACGTCGAACAGGTCGCGGCAGGCCTTGTAGAGGTCGATCTTGTGGGTGGTCACCAGCGCGCCGAGGGACAGCGGATCGGCCTTGATGAATTCCACGGCGGCGCGATAGGCGGCCGGATCGGCGTGGAGCGGGAAGTCCATGCCGGCGATCACCGCGTCGCCGAGGCCGAGAGTGTCGGCCCAGGCGGGGAACACCTTCATGATCGAGCTTTTGCCCGTGGTCACGCCGATGAAATAGAAGGTCGGCCGGGTGGCGGGGGTGAAGGTCGCGATCATCGGCCACGGGCCTCGATCAGGGCGCACGCCTTGTCGACGGCGGCGCGGGCGTTGCGGGTGATGTCGGCGAAGCGGCCCTCGCGGATGTCCGATGTGCGGGCGATCCAGGTGCCGCCGACGGCGACGACGGCCTTGAGCGCCAGCCACTCGCCCATGTTGTCGAGCGTGACGCCGCCGGTCGGAACGAAGCGCACGCCGAGATGGGCGAAGGGCGCGGCGATGGAGTCGAGCGCCTTCGGCCCGCCGATGGTGCCGGCCGGGAAGAACTTGACGACGCGCACGCCCTTGCCCGTCGCGAGCGACAGGTCGCTCGGCGTCATCACGCCGGGCGCGAAGGGAAGGCCGGCTTCGATGGCGGCGTCGACCACGGCCGGATCGTAGCCCGGGGCGAGGCCGAAGCGGGCGCCGCTGGCGCGGGCGGCGGCGAGGGACGCGGTGTCGAGCACGGTGCCCGCGCCGACGACGAGGTCCGGCCGCGCCTCGGCGAGGCGGGCGATGACGTCGGCAGCGGCGGCGGTGCGGAACGTGATCTCGGCGATCGGCAGGCCGCCTTCGAGCAGCGCGTCGGCGAGCGGCACGGCATCGGCGGCCGATTCGATGGCGATGACCGGCACGACACCGATTGCGGCGATGGTTTCGAACGGATGGGTCATGGGGACATCCTTGGTGGCCATCCCTTTTGGGATGCTTGGTAGCATTCTTGGCCTTGAAGCCCGGGAAGGGGCATGTGCGGCCGCGGCGTTGCGGCCGGCGCGGTCTCAGGCCGCCATCAGCGCGGCGATCTCGACGGCGCTGCGCGGGCGGTAATCGGCATTGTCGCGGGCGACCCAGCCGCCGGCGCCATCGTCGAAGATGCGGGTCTTCATGCCGCCGGAACGGGCGATGATGTCGTAGTCCTGACCGGAATCGGCCGGGTAGGCGAACATCATCACGAAGTCCTCGGTGCCGGTGTTGACCGAGCGGTGGATCCAGCGCGGCGGCACGTAGCAGATGGTCTGCGGGCCGACCTCGACGATGCGGGTGTCGCCCGCGGGCGATTCCATCAGCATCAGGCCGTGGCCCGCCTGGCCGTAATAGACCTCCGGCCGGTCGGCGCGGGCGTGGATGTGGCCGCGCGTGAGAAAATATTCCTCCCCGACCTTGCCCGGGCTCATGCGGGTGAGCCCGAAGATCATGTCGCCGGGGTTCTCGCTCGGGCGGAAGTCGCCGACTTCGTAGACCACCTCGTCGCCGCGCAGGGCGGCGAGGGCGGCAAAGGCGGTCTCGTCCAGATAGAGCCCGGCGAGGTCGGCAAGGCGCTTCCGATAGGCGCCGGTGCCGCCAGCCATGCGGCCGGCCGCGACATCGACCTGGCAGCGCGCGGGTTCGATCAGGGGCATGTCACTCTCCTTGGCAGTCTGTAATTTCACTACTGAATGGGAAACCAAAGAACAAGTGGTAAGCGGTCAATTCAGCGAATGAGGGCGTTAATGCGGGGATTTTGTGCATTGCAGCGTCGAATCCCGTTGACGAGTGTCGCGTATCGGTAATATCGCTACATAAATCCGAGGGCGAAAGACCCTCGTCACGCTGCAACCCCCGGGAGGAATCCGACCATGCCGACCACGCGTTCCCGCAGCCTCGTGAAGGGCTGCCTGCTCGCCGCCACCCTGCTCGGCGCCTCTGCCGGCGTCGCCCGCGCCGCCGACTGCGTCGTCGGCATCTCGATGTTCACGCTGGCCGCGCCCTATTATGCCGCCCAGCTTCAGGCCGCGTCCGAGGAAGCCAAGAAGCTCGGCTGCGAGGTCACGACCGCCGACGGCCAGAACGACATGGCCAAGCAGATCGGCGACGTGGAGGACATGGTCTCGCGCGGCGTCAACGTGCTCGTCATCGACCCGCGCGATCCGGAAGGCCTGGTGCCCGCCGTCAACGCGGCCGCCGCGGACGGCGTCAAGGTCGTGGTGATCGACAGCGCGCTCAGCCAGAAGGCCAACTACGTCACGCTGGTGCAGTCCTCCAACGACGCCAACGGCAAGCTCGTCGGCGAGTGGCTGGCGAACGAAATGAAGGGCAAGCCGATGAAGATCGCCCTGATCTCGGGCGACAAGGGCAACGTGGTCGGCGAGGAGCGCCGCCTCGGCGTCATCCGCGGCCTCGTCGAGGGCCAGCTTCGCCAGGACGGCTCGGCGGACGTCGAGATCGTCGGCCAGGGCTGGGGCGGCTGGACCCACGAAGGCGGCCTGAAGGCGATGGAAGACCTGCTGACCGCCCATCCGGACGTGAACGTGGTGCTGGGCGAGAACGATTCCATGGTGCTCGGCGCCGCCAAGGCGCTGGAGCAGGCCGGCAAGACCGACGTTCTGCTGGTCGCCGCCGCCGACGGCCAGAAGGAAGCCTATGCCATGATCAAGGAAGGCAAGTACGGCGCCACCGGCCTCAACAACCCGACCGAGATCGGCCGCCTCGGCGTCGAGTACGGCGTGAAGGCGCTGCGCGGCGAGCTGCCGGCCGGCTTCCCGAAGATCTCCTATACCGATCCGGCGGTGATCACGAAGGCGAACGTCGACACGTTCTACAAGCCCGACTCGCTGTTCTGACCGTCCCTCAAGGTCATGCCGCGGCGGTGGCTCCGGCCCGCCGCCGCGGCTTCATCCGGCCATTCCGCGCCGACCGGCGCGCGGGGTGACCGGCTCTATTCCTGAGGTCCGATTCCTGTGGCCGATTTCTCAGGGTCCCGGGCGGAGGCGACAGACATGACGGCACTGGTTGAACTGCGCGCCATCGCCAAGTCCTTCGGCGGCGTGCACGCGCTGCGCGGCGCCGACCTCACGGTCATGCCCGGAGAGGTCCATGCGCTGCTCGGCGAGAACGGCGCCGGCAAGTCGACGCTGATGCGCGTGCTCGGCGGCGAGTTCCAGCCGACGAGCGGCGAGGTGCTGGTCGGCGGCGAGCCGGTGGTGTTCCGCCGGCCGCGCGAGGCCATTGCCCGCGGCATCACCGTCATCCACCAGGAGATGGCGCTGGCGCCCGACCTGTCCGTCGCCGAGAACATCTTCCTCAAGGACCTTCCCGCCGGCATTTCGTGGCGGGCGCTCAAGGCGCGCGCCCGGGCGCTGATCGAGCGCCTCGGGTTCGACATCGATCCCGGTGCCATCGTCGGCGACCTTGCGGTGGCCCACCAGCAGGTGGTGGAGATCGCCAAGGCGCTGTCGCGCGATGCGAAGGTGATCGTGTTCGACGAGCCGACCGCCGTGCTCGCCGCCCGCGACGCCGACCGGCTGCTGGAGATCATCGCCGATCTGCGCCGCGACGGCGTCGGCGTGGTCTACATCTCCCACCGCCTGGAGGAGGTGTTCCGCATCGCCGACCGCATGACGGTGATGAAGGACGGCCAGGTGGTCGGCGTGGTGACGCCGGCCGAATGCAGCCTCGACGAGGTCATCCGCCTGATGGTCGGCCGGCCGCTCAACGCGCTGTTCGCCGCGCGCGGCGGCCGCCGGACCGGGGACGAGGTGCTGCGGGTCGAGAAGCTCAATGCCGGACGGCGCGTCCGCGATGTCAGCTTCTCGGTGCGCGCCGGCGAGGTGGTCGGTCTCGGCGGCCTCGTCGGGTCCGGCCGCACCGAGGTCGCCCGGCTGATCTTCGGCGCCGACCGCCGCGACGGCGGGCAGATCTTCCTCGACGGCAAGCCGGTCTCGATCCACAAGCCCGGCGACGCGGTCGCGGCCGGGATCGGCCTGGTGCCCGAGGACCGCAAGGGCCAGGGCATCATCCTCGACCTGCCGATCCGCGTGAACGCCACCATGGCCAAGATGGCGCCGGTGACGAACCCGTTCGGCTTCATCCGCCAGGCCGCGGAGCGCAGCGTCGTCGACCGGCTGGCGAAGGCGCTGCGCCTCAAGGCGTCCAGCATCGATGCGCCGGTCTCCAGCCTCTCCGGCGGCAACCAGCAGAAGGTGGTGCTGGCGAAGTGGTTCCACGTCGGCGGACGCGTCGTGATCCTCGACGAGCCGACACGCGGCGTCGATGTCGGCGCCAAGGCGGAGATCTACGCCCTGATCAATCAACTCGCCGAAGGCGGCTGCGCGGTGATCGTCATCTCATCGGAACACCAGGAACTGTTCGGCCTGTGCGACCGGGTGCTGGTGATGGGCGAAGGCGAGATCCGCGGCGAACTGATGCCGGACGCCTTCAGCGAAGAAAATCTCCTGTCCGTCGCGATCTCGGGCGCCCGGACGGCGGCGGACCGGAGCCCGACAGCCGCAAGACCCAAGGTGATCGCCCCATGAGCGCTGTTTCAGCGGATGCCCGCAGCCCGAAAGCCCGGATCAACCTCACCGAGGCGTTCCGCCGCTACGGCACCTTCCTCATCTTCGTGCTGCTCGTGGTGGTGGCGAGCTACCAGTCGCCGGCATTCCTGACCGAACGCAACATCATGAACGTGCTGCGGCAGGTTTCCGGCACCGGGATCATGGCGGTGGGTATGCTGTTCGTGATCCTGACGCGCGGCATCGACCTTTCGGTCGGCTCGGTCGCGGCGCTGGGCAGCGTGCTGTCGGCGATCTTCATCGCCCAGTGGGCGCCGGGCGCGGCGTTGCCGCTGGTGGTGCTGGCGGGCGCGGCCTGCGGTGCGGTCGCGGGCTTCCTCGTCGCCTATGTGCGGCTGCAGGCCTTCGTGATGACGCTGGCGATGATGACGGTCGCCCGCGGCCTCGCGCTCATCATCTCCAAGGGCCAGCCGGTGATGGTGGGCGACGCGGGGTCGGTGCTGACGCGGTTCGGCTCCGGCTTCGTGCTGGGCGTGCCGATGCCGGTGATCCTGATGCTCGCGGTGTTCGCGGTGGCGGGGATCGTGCTCGGCTTCACCCGGTTCGGCCGGCTGGTGAAGGCGATCGGCTCCAACGAGGAGGCGGTGCGGCTTTCGGGTATCGCGGTGCCGCGCTATGTGATGGCGGTCTATGTCATCTCCGGTGCGCTCGCCGCCGTCGCGGGCATCATCTCCACCTCGCGCTCGGGGGTCGGCTCGGCGACGGTCGGCGTCGGCGCGGAACTCGACGTGATCGCCGCCGTCGTCATCGGCGGGGCGAGCCTGATGGGCGGACGTGGCGGGGTGGTCAACACCTTCCTCGGCGTGCTCGTGCTCGGCGTGATCGGCAACATCATGAACCTCGCCAACGTGCCGGGTTATCATCAGCAGGTGTTCATGGGCGTGATCATCGTCGTCGCCATGCTGCTGCAGAACGGCACCGCCTGGCTGCGCCGCTGACGACGAGACGTCGCTGACAACGAGACGCCGCTGACAAAGAGACTGGGAACCGGGCGCCCGCCGAACGAGGCGCCCCTGCCGCGGAGCCTGAAATGACCCATCCCGCGTCTTGCGACCTCACGCTGGCGATCGATGTCGGCACCGGCTCGGCGCGCGCCGCCCTCGTCGACGCGGCGGGGCGGATCGTCTCCATCGCCGGGCGGGAATACGAGCAGATCGTGCCGCGCTTCGGCTGGTCGCAGCAGCGCCCGGCGGACTGGTGGGACGGCGTCGCGGGGGCGATCCGGGAGGTGCTGGACGGCAATCCGGGCGCGCGGGAGCGCATCGCCGCCATCTGCGCCTGCGGCCAGATGCACGGCACCGTGCTCATCGACGATGCCGGCAACCTGACGCGCGAGACCGTTCCGCTCTGGAACGACAAGCGCACCGTCGATCTCGTCGCCGCCTTCGAGGCGGCGAACGCGCCTGACAGCTACCTCACTGAGAGCGGCAACCCGCCGACGCCCGCCTGGGCGGCCTTCAAGCTGCAGTGGATCCGCGACACGGAACCGGAGGCGTTCGCCCGCTCGGCCACCGTGCTGGCACCCAAGGACTACATCAATTTTCGCCTGACCGGCGAGATAGCGACCGACGTCACCGAAGCCTCGTGCAATTTCCTGATGAACCCGGCGACGCGTGACTGGTCGGCGGCGATGATCGCGCGCCTCGGCCTCGATGCGCGGATGATGCCGCCGATCCGCCAGCCCGAGGCGATCCTCGGCGGCATCACGGAGGCGGCGGCGCGCGCGACCGGGCTCGCGGCGGGAACGCCGGTGCTCGTCGGCGGCGCGGACTATCCGATGGCGCTGCTGGGCTCCGGCGTGTGCCGGCCGGGGCTCGCCTCGGAGGTGCTCGGCACCTCCTGCATCATCACGCTCATCACCGGAGAGGCGGTGCTCGACCCGGAGATCTCCAACGTCGCCACCATGGAGGGCAACTGGGGTCCGTTCATGCTGCTCGAAAGCGGCGGCGACGCCATGCGCTGGGCCCGCCGCGCGCTGCACGACGGCGAGGCGGGCTACGGCGAGATCGTGGAGAAGGCGGCGCAGGCGCCGGCGGGATCCGCCGGGCTGATCTTCCTGCCCTATCTCACCGGCGAGCGCTTCGGCGCCCACCGCAATGCCCGCGCGCAGTTCTTCGGCCTCGGCGCGAGCCACGGCCTCGCCCACCTCGACCGCGCGGTGATGGAGGGTGTGGCGCTCGGCGTCGCCCGCCACATCCGCGTGCTGGAGGAGAATTCCGGCCTCAAGGTCTCGCGGGTCATCGCCTCCGGCGGCGGCGCGCGCACGCCGCTCTGGCTGAAGATCAAGGCGAGCGCCTACGGCATTCCCGTGGTCGTGCCGCAGGAGCCGGAATGCGGCGTGATCGGCTGCGCGGCGCTTGCCGCCACCGCCACCGGCCGCTTCTCCCGCGTCGAGGACGCGGCGGATGCGTTCGTGCGCTTTGCCGACGAGATCGCGCCCGATCCGCGCTGGTCCGACATCTATGCCGCGACCCAGCCGGTGTTCGACCGGCTCTACCGCCATTCGCAGGCGCTCTACGACGACCTCGACCAACTGGCCTCCCGGACGGCCGCCATCGACGCGCGCTTCGGGGAAGACGCCGCGACACCGATGGGCTGACCGCCTGCCCGGCCGGGCGGACAGCCGCGGCCGAACGACGCCTTCTTTCTCGTCAAGGATATTCATCCCATGTATATGGAAAAATTCTCGCTGGCGGGAAAGATCGCCGCCGTCACCGGCGCGGGCCGCGGCATCGGCCTCGCCATCGCCGAGGCGCTCGCGGAAGCCGGCGCGCTGGTGGTGGTGACCGACCGCGATGGGTCGCTTGCCCAAAGCGCCGCCGCCGGCCTTGTCGCGCGCGGCCACAAGGCCGAGGCCGAGGCGCTCGACGTCACCGACCGCGACGCCGTGGAGCGGCTGGCGGAGACGCTCACCGGCCGTCACGGCCGGATCGACATCCTCGTCAACAATGCCGGCATCGCCATCTCCAACCATCCGGCGGAGGCGATGTCGGACGAGGTGTGGCTGAAGGTGATCGACGTCAACCTCAACGGCGTGTTCTGGTGCTGCCGGGCGTTCGGCAGGCGCATGCTGGAGGCCGGCGGCGGCAACATCGTCAATGTCGGCTCGATGTCGGGCTTCATCGTCAACCGCCCGCAGGAGCAGGCGAACTACAACGCCTCCAAGGCCGGCGTGCACCACCTGACGCGCTCGCTCGCCGCCGAATGGGGCGCGCGGGGCGTGCGGGTCAACTCGGTCGCGCCGACCTATATCGACACCGAGATGAACGCCTACGTCTACCAGGACGCCGAGATGTACCGCCACTGGGTCGGCGGCACACCGATGAACCGGCTCGGCCGCACCGACGAGGTCGCCTCCGTGGTGCTGTTCCTCGCGAGCGAGGCGTCGAGCCTGATGACGGGTTCCATCGTGCTGGCGGATGGCGGCTATGTCTGCTGGTGAGGGCGTGATGCAGGGCATGCGCTTTCCCGGCCGCTATGTGCAGGGACCGGGGGCGCTGGCGCGGCTCGGGCGCGAGGTGGCGCCGTTCGGGCGCCGCGCGGCGTGCGTCGTCGACCGCGGGGTGTTCGACCGGCTGGCGCCGACGCTTTCTGCCGCGGCCGACGGCGCGTTCGAGCGCTTCGACCTGGTCCGCCACGGCGGCGAATGCACCCTCGACGAGATCGGCGCGCTGGCCGAGGCCGCGCGGGCGGCCGGCGCGGAGGTGATGGTCGGCGTCGGCGGCGGCAAGGCGCTCGACACCGCCAAGGCGGCGGCGCGCCGGCTCGGCATCGCCTGCGTGGTCGCGCCCACGATCGCCGCCTCGGATGCGCCATGCTCGGCGCTGTCGGTGATCTACCGTGCCGACGGCACGGTGGAGCGCGACGAGTTCCTGCCGCGCAATCCCGACCTCGTGCTGGTCGACACGGCGGTTATCGCGGCGGCGCCGTCGCGCTTCCTCGCGGCCGGCATCGGCGACGCGCTCGCCACCTGGTACGAGGCGGAGGCGTGCCGCAGGAGCGGGGCGCTCAACATGTTCCAGGTGCGCGGCCTGCCGCTCGCCTACCAGATCGCGCGGAGCTGCCGCGACGCGATCTTTGCGTTCGGCGAGGAGGCGCTGGCGGAGAACGACCGCCACGAGGCCGGGCCGGCGCTGGAGCGGGTGGTGGAGGCCAACATCCTGCTTTCCGGAATCGGGTTCGAATCCGGTGGTGTCGCCGCAGCCCACGCCATCCACCACGGCCTGAGCGAACTCGACGACGTGCACCATTGCCTCCACGGCGAGAAGGTCGCGATCGGCGTGCTCGCGCAGCTCAGGCTCGAGGGTGCGCCCGAAGCCGAGTTCGAGGAGGTGCGCGACTTCTGCCGGCGGGTACGGCTGCCGACGCGGCTTGCGGACCTCGGCATCGCCGACGCGGGCGGGGAGGTGCTGACCATCATCGCCCGGCGCGCCTGCCGCCCGGGGGAGATCGTGCACAACGAGCCGTTCCCGGTGACCGAGGCGATGGTGGTCGAGGCGCTGTCGGCCCTCATCTGATCCCATAAAACGAGCCGGACGGCCGCGTGAGCCGGCACCGGCCATCAAGGAGGAACCTGCCATGCCGGACACCCGCCTCGCCGATGCGGTCTCAAGCTTCCGCCCCGATCTCTTCGCCGGCCGCCGCGTGCTGGTCTCCGGCGCCACCAGCGGCATCGGTCTTGCCGTCGCCCGCGGGTTCGCCGCACTCGGCGGCGAGGTGATCGCCACGGGTTCGTCCGCCGCCAAGCTCGCGGCGCGCAAGGCCGATCCGGCCAATGCCGGCGTGCGGTTCGAGGCGCTCGACGTGCGCGATCCGGCGGCGATCACCGCCTTCGTCGCGGGGCTCGACCGGCTCGACGTGCTGGTGAATGCCGCCGGCATCGCCCGCCCCGACGCGGAATATGACGACGCGACCTTTCAGGAGGTGATCGACGTCAACCTGACGAGCGCGATGCGGCTCGCCATGGCGGCGCGTCCGCTGCTCGCCGCCTCGCGCGGCTCGGTCACCAGCTTCGCCTCGATGCTGAGCTACCTCGCGGACGCCTCCGTGCCGGCCTATTGCGCGAGCAAGACCGGCCTGCTCGGCCTGACGCGCGGTCTCGCCCATGCCTTCGGTGCCGAGGGCATCCGCGTCAATGCCGTGGCGCCCGGCTATCACGAGACCGACATGACCGCGCCCTTGTGGCAGACGCCGGCGAGCAATGCCGCCATCGCCAGCCGCTCGGCGCTGAAGCGGTGGGGACAGGCGGAGGATCTGGTCGGCGCGGTGCTTTTCCTCTCCTCGCCCGCCGCCGCCTTCATCACGGGTGTTTGCCTGCCGGTCGATGGCGGCTATGTCAGTGGCAACCCCACCGAAGGCTGAATCGGATCAAGAAAGGGAGCCGCCATGACGGGAGAGAACGAGGCCGGCGGCGACGCCCTCATCGCCGCGCTGGAACAGGCGCTCGGCGCGGCCGCGCTGGTGCGCGACCCCGCCGACATCGAGCGCTATTCGACCGACTGGCACCACGACTATCACGGCACGCCGCGGGCCGTGGTCCGGCCGCGCGACGCGGCGGGCGTGGCGGCGGCGGTGCGGCTGTGCTTCGAGGCCGGCGTGCCGGTGGTGCCGTTCGGCGGCAATACCGGCCTCGTCGGCGCGACGGTTCCCCAGGGCGACCGGCGCGAGGTGGTGATCGATCTCTCCCGCCTCAACGCGGTGCGCCGCGTCGACCCGGTCGGCTTCACCATGGAGGTTGAGGCGGGCTGCATCCTCGAACAGGCCAAGGCCGCCGCGGAGGCCGAGGACTGCTTCTTCCCCCTGAGCCTCGGCGCCCAGGGCAGCTGCCAGATCGGCGGCACCATCGCCACCAATGCCGGCGGCATCAATGTGCTGCGCTGGGGCATGATGCGCGACCTCGTGCTCGGCCTCGAAGTGGTGCTGCCTGACGGGCGGCTGTGGCGCGACATGAAGCAGCTGCGCAAGGACAATACCGGCTACGACCTCAAGCAGCTCTTCATCGGCGCCGAGGGCACGCTCGGCATCGTCACCGCCGCCGTGGTGAAGCTGTTTCCCCGGCCGGAGCAGGTCGAAACGGCGTTGCTGACGGTCGCCTCCCCGGCCGATGCCATGGCGCTCTACGGCATGGCCCGGCGGCGCTGCAGCGACCTGCTGTCGGCATTCGAGCTGATGACGCGGGTGTGCATCGACCTCGCCCGGGAGGCGAGCCCGTCGCTCGGCGAGCCGCTGGAGGCGCCGGCGAGCCACTATGTGCTGATGGAGCTGAGCGCCGGCGGCCCGGTCGACCTTCCCGCACTGCTGGAAGGCTTCCTCGGCGAGGCCATGGAGGCCGGGCTCGTCTCGGACGGCACCATCGCCCAGAGCCGCCAGCAGGCGCAGACGCTGTGGGCCTATCGCGAGCAGCTCGTGGAAGGCCAGGCACGGCGCGGCCACCACATGCGCTCCGACGTTTCCGTGCCGCTCGCCGATCTCGCCCGTATCTTCGAAGAGGGTCAGGCGGCCATCGCGGCGATTTCACCCGCGCTGGAGCCGGTGGCCTATGGCCATGTCGGCGACGGCAACATCCACCTAAACGCTCTTGTCCGGCAGGATCTCGACCGGGCGGAACAGGATCGGCTGCTGGCGGAAGCGGAGAAGGTGCTGTTCGATCTCGTGGATGCGGCGGACGGCAGCATCAGTGCCGAGCACGGCATCGGCATCTCCAAGCGCGCCGCCTTCGGCCAGCGCCTGCCCGCGCTCGACGGGGAGATGATGCGCGCCATCAAGGCGCTGTTCGACCCGAAGGGCATTCTCAGCCCCGGCCGCATGGTGCCGCCCGCTTAAGACCACGTCCGGGTCCGATCGAACGGTGTGAACAGGATCTGCGCCCTTTTTGCGGGGGGGGTGTCCCGTCGATGGGATGAAACCCGTTCGATCGGAACGCGCTCGGAGCGCCGGCGCGGCAGCCGATTTGAGACGCTCCACACAAGTTGTGCGATATGCGACGTGAGGTTGAAGCTCTGGCGTGACCGAGGCTTGGCCATGCGCGATTCGCGCAGCTCCGCCGCGCCGTGACGATACAGGGGGGCGGGCTTTCGGCACCCAAAGCGCCATAAAATTACGCGGCGCGTGACTGGCTGGTCATTTTCATAGATGCGCGAAAGTCGTTGCAGGGCAGCCACATGAAGCTTGCACGAAGCTTGGCCGAGGCTATGATCACGAAAACGTGATCGAAAAGTGCAAGCGTTGCGTGCATCCTCCTCCCCGCTTCCGATCAGGGTGGGGTGGGTCGACGATGGCTTCGGGCTCAAGCGATTTCGCACGCCGTTTGCTGCTGGGTGTTGCCGCGCTCAGCCTGATGGGCCCCCGCCCCGGCCTTGCCGACAGCGTGACGGTCACCACGCAGCCGGACTTCACCTCCGCGGTGAACAGCGCCATCGCCAGCGGACAGCCGAACCAGATCACCGCGAGCGGCGGCGGTGTGTTCGTGGCCGCTCCCGCCTGGACCTTGCCCGGCGCGGCCTCGCCGCTGGCGCTGACCTTCGACGTCTCTCCCTTCGATATCGGAACGTCCGATGGCGCGGCCACGCTGACGCTCGGCGCCGGCTCGTCCATCACGGTGAACACCGCTGTGGGCTCGGCCAGCGGCCGTATCGAGATCGGCAATGGCGGTACCGGCACCCTGAACATCACGGGCGGCACGGTCGAGTTCGTGATCGCCAACGGCGCCAGCCCTCCCCCCACCTCGATCGGCCGGCTGTGGGTCGGTGGCGGCTCTTCGAATCCCGGCAGTGGCAACGGCACGCTGAACATGAGCGGCGGCCTGCTGCTCTATGACTATGTCGACGGTGCCACGGACCTCGCCAACTATGGTGGCCTCGCCATCGGGCGCGGTACCGGCGTGACCGGGCTGTTCAACCAGACGGGCGGCACCGTCCGGTTCCTAAGCGGCGGTGCGGTCGATCTCGGCACCCAGGGCGGCACCGGCACCTACAGCCTGAGCGGCGATGCGGTGTTCGATGCCGGCCACGGCGGCATGACGATGTATGTCGGCTCGCGCACCAGCGGCGCGGGCGGAACGGGCACCGCCTCGACCGCCAACCTGAACATTTCCGATTCCGCCCGGTTCACGATAACGACGGGCAGCAACACCGGCGGCCAGCTCTTCATCGGCGATGCCAAGGCGACCGGCACCGTGACCCAGAGCGGTGCCGATTCCGTCGTGACCCTCAGCCTGCTCAACCCGATCCAGCTCGGCAGCGACGTCAGCTCGGTCGGCACCGGCGGAACCGGCACCTACAATCTCTCCGCCGGTACGCTGACGGTGCAGAATCCGGGCGGTTCTGCGAACTTCATCGTCGGGTCGGCGGCGGGCGGCACCGGCGCGTTCAACATCAGCGGCGGCACCGCGACGCTGGCGACGAACCTGACGCTGGCCAACAACGCGACCGCGACCGGCACGGTGACCCAGACCGGCGGAACGCTCACGCTGTCGGGCTCGCACCTCAGCTTCGGCGCCGGCACCGGGACGCTCAACCTGAACGGCGGCACCTTCGCCGTCGGCGGTACCAACGGCATCCAGGGCACGGGAACGTTCAATTTCGGCGGCGGCACGCTGCAGGTCGTCGGCAGCAGCCTGACCACATCGACGGCGGCGGCGATCCTCACCGGCAAGACGGCGACGATCGACACCAACGGCCTGAATGCGACCTTTTCCGGGGTTCTTTCCGGTTCCGGCGCGGTCGCGAAGACTGGGTCCGGCAGCCTGACCCTTTCCGGCGCCAACACCTATGGCGGCGGCACCACGCTTTCCGCGGGCACGATCGTCGTCGGGTCGAACGGCGCGCTCGGTTCGGGCATGCTCACCTTCGCCGCCAACGGCACGCTTTCCTTCACCGGGGCCACGGCGGTTTCGAATTCGATCGCGGTCGGCAATGGCCTGATCGCCACGCTCGACCGCGCCGCGGGGACCACGACGCTCTCGGGCGGCATTTTCGGCGGCAACGGCCTCGTCAAGACCGGCGTCGGCACCGTGGCGCTGTCGGCGGCGAGCAACTATGCCGGCGCGACGACGATTTCCGGCGGCACGCTGACCGCTGGTGTGGCCGGTGCCCTGCCCACGGGCACCGCGGTCGACATCGCCGCGGGCGCGACGCTGAACATCACCGCGAACCAGACCATTTCCGCGCTGACCGGCGCCGGCGCGGTGACCACCAACACCTCCAACCTGACCCTCAACAACACCGCCGACAGCACGTTTTCCGGCACCATCACCAATGGCAGCGTCAGCTGGATCAACCCCTACGGCGTCTTTACCAAGACCGGCACCGGCACCCTGACGCTCGACAGCGCCACCATCGCCGGCGGTGAGACGCACCTCGAGGGCGGCACCATCGCGATGACCGGTGGCACCTCGTCGGTCGACTATTTCGCGGTCGGAACCGGGACGGGCAACACCGCGACCTTCACCATCTCCGGCGGCACGCTCAACACCGGCGTTGCCATGCAGGTGGGCGACTGGGGCGGTACCGGAACGGTGAACCAGACCGGCGGCGTGGTGAACATCTCGCCGACCTGCGGCGACACCGCGCGCTGCGCCACCCTCAATGTTGGCAACCAGGGCGGCAACGGCACCTACAACATCAGCGGCGGCATGCTGAACCTCGTCGGCGGGCTGAACGATATCGGCCGCAACACCGGATCGCGCGCCGCGAGCACCGGCCTGCTGCACATCTCCGGCGCTGCGGTCGTCGCGCTGCAGACGGACAGCAACGGGCCGGCGAGCCTCGTGATCGGCAACCGCGACAACACCGCCACGGTCGCCCAGTCCTCCGGCCGCATCATCCAGGACGGCGGCACGCTGACCATCGGCGCGAGTTCGCACCTCTATCTTTCGGCCTACGGCAACGGCCAGTACGACCTCAACGGCGGCACGCTGCAGGTCGGCGGCGCCGACGGGCTCGTCGGTCACTATGCCGGCAGCGGCAGCTATGTGTTCAATCTCGGCGGCGGCACCATCCAGGTGATCGGCAGCACGCTCACCACGAACGTCGCCGCGACGCTCGTCTCGGGCACCACCTCGACCATCGACACCAACGGCTTCGCGGCCAATCTCTCCGGCGTGTTCTCGGGCACCGGCGCGCTCGTCAAGACGGGCCCCGGAACGCTGACGCTCTCCGGCGCCAACACCTACACGGGCGGCACCACGATCTCAGGGGGCACGCTGACGGCGAGCACGGCCGGCGCCCTGCCCACGGGCACCGCAATCGACATCGCCGCGGGCGCGACGCTGAACATCACCGCGAGCCAGACCATCTCGGCGCTGACCGGCGCCGGCGCGGTGACGACCAACACCTCCAACCTGACCCTCAACAACACCGCCGACAACACCTTCTCCGGCACCATCACCAATGGCGGCGTGAGCTGGATCAACCCCTACGGCGTGTTCACCAAGACCGGCACCGGCACCCTGACGCTCGACAGCGTCACCATCGCCGGCGGCGAGACGCATCTCGAAGGCGGTGCGATCGCGGTCACCGGCGGCACCTCGTCGATCGACTATTTCTCCGTCGGCGGCGGCATCGGCAATACGGCGGCGCTCAACATCTCCGGCGGCACGCTCAACACCGGCATCGCCATGCAGGTGGGCGACTGGGGCGGCACCGGCACCGTGAACCAGACCGGCGGCGTGGTGAACATCTCGCCGACCTGCGGCGACGTCGCGCGATGCGTCACCCTCAATATCGGCAACCAGGGCGGCAACGGCACCTACAACATCAGCGCCGGCACGCTGAACCTGCTCGGCGGGCTGAACGACATCGGCCGCAACAGCGGCTCGCAGCCGGTGAGCACCGGCCTTCTGCACCTCTCCGGCACCGGCACGGTCTCGGTGCAGACGGGCGTCAACGGGCCGGCAAGCCTCGTGATCGGCAACCGCGAGAGCGGGGCGACCCAGGGCCAGTCCTCCGGCCGCATTCTGCAGGACGGCGGCACGCTGACGGTCAATGCCGGTTCGCACCTCTATCTCTCGGCCTACGGCAACGGCCAGTACGACCTCAACGGCGGCACGCTGCAGGTCGGCGGCGCCGACGGGCTCGTCGGCCGCTATGCCGGCAGCGGCAGCTACGTGTTCAATCTCGGCGGCGGCACCATCCAGGTCATCGGCAGCGCGCTCTCGACCAACGTCGCGGCGACGCTCGTCTCGGCCACGACCTCGGCCGTCGACACCAACGGTCTCGGCGCCACCCTTTCCGGCGTGTTCTCCGGGGCCGGCGCGCTTCAGAAGATCGGCGCGGGCACGCTGACGCTCTCCGGCGCCAACACCTACAGCGGCGGCACGACGATTTCCGGTGGGACGGTGCAGATCGCCACCGACGGCAATCTCGGCAACGCCGCGGGCGGGCTTGCGCTCGACGACGGCACGCTGGCGACCACGGGGACATTCTCCACGACGCGGGCGATCACGCTCGACACCGGTGGCGGCACCCTTGACATCGGTTCGGGCACGACGCTGACGGCGACGGGCGCCGTTACCGGGGACGGCGGGCTTACCAAGACCGGCGCCGGAACCCTGGTGCTCTCCGGCGCGAACGGCTATCTCGGCGGCACCACCATCTCGGGCGGGACCGTTCAGGTCGCTTCGGACGGAAATCTCGGCGGCGCTGCGGGCGGGCTTGCGTTCGGCGGCGGCACGCTCGCGACCACGGGCACCTTCGCCTCCGCCCGCGCGGTCACCCTGAACGGCGGCGGCGGCAGCGTCTCCGTCGCTGATGGGACAGCGCTGACGCTCTCCGGCAATATCGGCGGCACCGGCGGGCTGACGAAGACCGGCACGGGCACGCTGACGCTGACGGGGACCAGCAGCTACAGCGGCGGCACGACGGTTTCGGCCGGTGTGCTGAGCGGCACGACGGCAAGCCTTCAGGGCGATATCGTCAACGATGCCGCCGTCGTGTTCGACCAGTCGGCCACCGGAACCTATGCCGGCGACATGAGCGGCAGCGGCTCGCTGACGGTTTCCGGGACCGGCACGCTGATCCTGACCGGCGCCAACACCTACAGCGGCGGCACGACGATTTCCGCCGGCACGCTGCAGGTGAGCGCGGCCTCGCTGCCCGGCGACGTGGTCGACAATGCCAGCCTGGTGTTCGACCAGGCGACCGACGCGACCTTCTCCGGCGACATCTCCGGCACGGGCGCCGTGACGAAGATGGGGGCGGGCACGCTGACGCTGACGGGGGCGAACAGCTATGCCGGCGGCACGACAATCTCGGCCGGCGTGCTGCAGGTGACGCCTGCCAGCCTGCCCGGCGACGCGACGGTTTCGACCGGCGCGACGCTCGCCTTCGATATGGTCACGGACGCCAGCTATGGCGGCGCGGTGAGCGGCGCCGGCGGGCTGCGGAAGACCGGCGCGAGCACCCTGACCCTGACCGGGGCGAACAGCCAGACCGGCGGCACGGCCGTCGATGGCGGCACTCTTCAGGTCGGCAATGGCGGCACCAGCGGCAGCCTCACCGGACCCGTTACGCTCGCGAGCGGCACGGCGCTGGTGTTCGACCGCTCGGATACGGTGGCCTTCGCCGGCGCGATTTCCGGCGCCGGCGCGCTGGAGCAGGCCGGCAGCGGCACGCTGACGCTGACGGGGACGAACAGCTATACCGGCGGCACCACGGTTTCGGCCGGCGTGCTGAGCGGCACGACGGCGAGCGTTCAGGGCGACATCGTCAACAATGCCGCCGTCGTGTTCGAGCAGTCGACCACCGGAACCTATGCCGGCGACATGAGCGGCAGCGGCACGCTGACGGTTTCCGGGACCGGCACGGTGGTGCTGACCGGCACCAACACCTACACCGGCGGTACCACCATCTCTACCGGCGCCGGGCTTCGCGTCGGCGATGGCGGCGCGAGCGGCAGCCTCACCGGCGCCATCGCCAATGCCGGCACGCTCACCTTCGACAGCACCGCGACTCTGACGGTTTCCGGCGTGATTTCCGGCGCCGGCACCCTCACCCAGGCCGGCACCGGCACCACCGTTCTGTCCGGCGCCAACACCTATAGCGGTGCCACGTCGATCGTCGCGGGTACGCTCGAGGCCGCGGCCGCCAACGTCCTGTCGGCATCGAGCGCCGTCGATGTCGGCGCCGCCGGCACGCTGAACATCAGCGGCGGAAACCAGACCATCGCCGGGCTGACCGGCGCGGGCGCCGTGGCCACCGGCGTGAGGACGCTGACGGTCGGCGGCGGTAATACCGACGACGTGTTCTCCGGCACCTTCCGCGGCAATGGCGGACTGGTGAAGACAGGAACCGGCAGCCTGACGCTGATCGATGCTTCCGGCAACTCCGTGGTGGACACCGTCCAGCTCTCCTCCGGATCGCTGTTCGTGAACGGCTGGCTGAGCGTGTCGACGGCTACCGTGACCGGCGGCACGCTCGGCGGGTCCGGCACGCTCGACGGCGGCGTGAGTCTCGGCAGCGGCGGGACCCTCGCTCCCGGTGCGAACGGTGCCGCGGGCACGCTGACCATCGGCGGCGGCCTCACCGTCGCCGCCGGTTCGAACCTCCTGTTCGATCTCGGCCAGCCGAATGTCGTGGGCGGGTCGCAGAACGATCGCATCGTCGTGGGCAGCGGTCTGACCCTCGATGGCGGCATCGTCACCATCAACGCGGGCAGCGATTTTCTGCCGGGCAGCTACCAGCTCATCAGCTATGACGGTCCTCTCAGCGGCGCCGACCTGACGCTGGCAAACGTGCCCGCGAACCTGTCTTCGAGCGTGATCCAGACGGCGGTGACGGGGCAGGTGAACCTGATCGCCATCGAGGATGGCCTGTCGATGCAGTGGTGGAACGGTGCCGGCGCGGCGGGCAGCGGCACCATCACCGGCGGCGACGGGACGTGGAGCACCAGCGCGAACTGGTCAAACGTCGACGGCACGATCGGCCAGAGCTGGATCGACGGCGGCATGGCCGTGTTCACCGGCACCGCCGGGACGGTCGATCTGCCGGATCCCGTCAACGCCTCCGGCCTCCAGTTCGCCGTGGACGGCTACCAGCTGACCGGCGGCGGCACGCTGATCCTGGTTGCTGCGGCTGACAGCACCGCGCCGTTCATCAGGGTCGACGAGGACGCGACCGCGACCATCGCGGTCCAGATCGACGGCGGCGCGGGCCTCACAAAGACCGGCGTCGGCACGCTGATCCTGACCGGCGCCAACACCTATACCGGCGGCACGACGATTTCCGCCGGCACGCTGCAGGTTAGCGCGGCCTCGCTGCCGGGCGACGTGGTCGACAATGCCAGCCTCGTGTTCGACCAGACGATCGACGCGACCTTCGCCGGTGCCATCTCCGGCACGGGTGCCGTGACGAAGACGGGGGCGGGCACGCTGACGCTGACGGGGGCGAACAGCTATGCCGGCGGCACGACAATCTCGGCCGGCGTGCTGCAGGTGACGCCTGCGAGCCTGCCCGGCAACGCGACGGTTTCGGCCGGCGCGACGCTCGCCTTCGAGATCGCCACGGACGCCACCTATGGCGGCGCGGTGAGCGGCGCCGGTGTGCTGCAGAAGGATGGAACGGGCACCCTGACGCTGACGGGCGCGAACAGCCAGACCGGCGGCACTACCGTCGATGGCGGCACCCTCCAGATCGGCAACGGCGGCACCAGCGGCAGCCTCGCCGGCCCCGTCACGCTCGCGAGCGGCACGGCGCTGGTGTTCGACCGGTCGGATACGGTGGCCTTCGCCGGCTCGATTTCCGGCGCGGGTGCGTTGGAACAGGCCGGCGGCGGCACGCTGACGCTGACGGGGACGAACAGCTATACCGGCGGCACCACGGTTTCGGCCGGCGTGCTGAGCGGCACGACGGCGAGCCTCCAGGGCGATATCCTCAACAACGCGACCGTGACCTTCGTGCAATCGACGGGCGGCACCTATGCCGGTGCGATGAGCGGCACGGGCTCGCTGACGGTCTCCGGCACCGGAACGGTCGTGCTGACCGGCGCCAACACCTACACCGGCGGCACGACGATTTCCGCCGGCACGCTGCAGGCGAGCGCGGCCTCGCTGCCGGGCGACGTGGTCGACAATGCCAGCCTCGTGTTCGACCAGACGATCGACGCGACCTTCGCCGGTGCCATCTCCGGCACGGGTGCCGTGACGAAGACCGGGACCGGCACGCTGACGCTGACGGGGACGAACAGCTATACCGGCGGCACCACGGTTTCGGCCGGCGTGCTGGAGGTGACGCCTGCCAGCCTGCCCGGCGATGCCGCCGTCGCAAGCGGCGCGACGCTCGCCTTCGGCATGACCTCGTCCGCCACCTTCAGCGGTGCGATCAGCGGCGCCGGCGCCTTGCAGAAGAGCGGTGTGAGCACCCTGACGCTGACGGGGGCGAACAGCCAGACCGGCGGCACGACGGTCAATGGCGGCACTCTCCAGATCGGCGACGGCGGCACCAGCGGCAGCCTCGCCGGCCCGGTCACGCTCGCGAGCGGCACGACGCTGGTGTTCGACCGGTCGGACGCGGTGAGCTTCGCCGGCGCGATTTCCGGCGCAGGCGTGCTTGAGCAGGCCGGCAGCGGCACGCTGACGCTGACGGGGACGAACAGCTACAGCGGCGGCACCACGGTTTCGGCCGGCGTGCTGAGCGGCACGACGGCGAGCCTTCAGGGCGATATCGTCAACAACGCCAACGTGACCTTTGCGCAATCGACGGGCGGCACCTATGCCGGGACGATGACCGGCACGGGCTCGCTGACGATCTCCGGCAGCGGGGTTATCACCCTCTCCGGCGCCGCCGCCCAGACCGGCGGCACGACGATTGCCGCCGGCGCCGTCCTTCAGGTCGGCGACGGCGCGACCGACGGCAGTCTGTCGGGCGATGTCTCGACGTCCGGCACGCTCTCGTTCGCCCGCTCCGACGCGGTGGCCTTCGCCGGCGCGATCAGCGGCACCGGCAGCGTCACTCAGGCCGGAACAGGAACGACCACGCTCTCCGGCGCGAACAGCTACAGCGGCATGACTTCGATCCTCGCCGGCACGCTCGCCGGTGGAGCGGCCGGCGCGCTTTCGGCCTCGAGCAGCGTCTATATCGGCCCGGGAGGGACGCTCGCTCTCGGCGACTTCGACCAGACCGTCGCCGGTCTCATGGGGGCGGGCGCGGCGTCGCTCGGCGCGAACACCCTCACGCTCGACAGCAACGCCACCAACATGTTCTCCGGCACCTTCAGCGGCTCCGGCGGCGGCTTCGTCAAGACCGGCACCGGCAGCCTGACGCTGACGGATGCGTCCGGCACGTCCGCGGTCACGACGGCGACGGTCACCTCCGGTTCGCTGTTCGTCGACGGTGCGCTTGAGGCGACGACGGTCGCGGTGAACGGCGGCACCCTCGGCGGGTCCGGAACGCTCGGCGGTGCGGTGACGCTGGCCAACGGCGCGACGCTGGCGCCCGGCGCGAGCGGTGCCGCGGGCACGCTCTCGATCGCCGGCTCGCTGATTGTCGGGACCGGCGCGAACCTCGCGTTCGACCTCGCCCAGCCGAATGTGGAAGGCGGGAGCGAGAACGATCTCGTCAACGTCACCGGCGACCTCGCGCTCAACGGCGGCACGCTCACCGTCAACGACGGCGGGGGCTTCCTGCCGGGCAGCTACCGCCTGATCAACTACGGCGGCACGCTGACGAACGCCGGCGGCCTGACCCTGTCCGACGTTCCGCCCGACCTGTCGTCGAGCGTGATCCAGACCGCGGTGACCGGCCAGGTGAACCTCGTCGTGGTGGCAAGCGGCGCCTCGACCCAATGGTGGAACGGCGCCGGCACACCGGGCAGCGGTGTCATCACCGGCGGCAGCGGCACCTGGGGTTCCTCCGCCAACTGGACCAACGTGGACGGCACCGTCGCCCAGAGCTGGATCGGCGGCGGCACCGCGATCTTCACCGGCACGGCCGGCACCGTCGACCTGCCCGGTGCCGAAAGCGCCTCTGGGCTGCAGTTCTCCACCGACGGCTATCGCATCACCGGGGCCGGGACGCTGACGCTGGTGACGCAGTCGGATGGTGACGCGCCGTTCGTGCGGGTCGACCAGGGCGTGACGGCGACGATTGCCACGACCATCGCCGGCGCCGCGGGCCTGACCAAGACGGATGCCGGCACGCTGGTGCTTGCCGGCACCAACACCTATGCCGGCGGAACCACCATCGCCGGCGGCACGCTGCAGGTCGGCGCGGACGCCAATCTCGGTGCCGCCGCGGGCGGGCTCGTGCTCGATGGCGGCACGCTCGCGACCACCGCCTCGTTCACCACCGCGCGGACGGTGTCGCTCGCGGGTGCGGGCACCTTCACGCCGGCCGCCGGCACCGCGCTGACGGTGGCGGGCGCAATCTCCGGCGCCGGCACGCTGAATGCGGCCGGGCCGGGCACGCTGATCCTGACCGGAACGAACACTTTCACCGGCGGCACGACGATTGCCGCCGGCGCGACCCTGCAGGTCGGCAACGGCGGCACGGCGGGCACGCTTTCGGGCACGGTGGCCAACAGCGGCGCGCTCGTGTTCGACCGTGCCGACACCATCAGCTTCGCCGGGGCCATCACCGGCAGCGGCAGCCTGACCCAGGCCGGTACCGGCACGCTGGTGCTGACCGGCACGAACAGCTTCACCGGCGGCACCACCATCGCCGCCGGCACGCTGCAGCTCGGCGACGGCAATACCGCCGGCACGCTTGCCGGTGCCATCGCCAACAACGGCGCGCTGGTGTTCGGCGCGGCGTCCGGCACGACGACGCTCGCCGGCGCGATCTCGGGTACGGGTGCCGTGACCCAGGCCGGGGCCGGCACCACCGTGCTCGGCGGCGCGAACAGCTATACCGGCGGCACCTTCCTCAATGGGGGTACGCTTTCGGTGGCGACCGACGCCAATCTCGGCGCCGCGAGTGGAGCGCTCGCTTTCAACGGCGGCACGCTTTCGACCACGGCGAGCTTCGCGACCGGCCGGACGGTGTCGCTCGGCACCGGCGGCGGCACGTTCGCGCCCGCCTCCGGCACCACGCTGACGCTCGGCGCGCCGGTGACCGGGGCCGGCGGCCTCGTGCAGGCCGGGCCGGGCACGCTGGTGCTGACGGCCGAGAACACCTATTCCGGCGGCACGACCATCTCCGGCGGGACGCTGCAGATCGGCGCCGGCGGCACGACGGGCAGCATCACCGGCAACGTCGTCGACAACGGCACCCTCGCCTTCAACCGTTCCGACGAGGTGGTGTTTACCGGCGACATCAGCGGCACCGGCGGCGTGGTGCAGGCCGGCACCGGCACGCTGCAACTCGCCGGCAACAACAGCTATACCGGCGCCACCACGGTGTTGAGCGGCACGCTGAGGCTGACCGGAACGCTCGATCCCACCACGGGCCTTGCCGCCGATGGCGGCGTGATCGACCTTGGCGATTCCAACCAGACGGTCGCCTACCTCTCCGGCAGCGGCGGGACCATTCGCCTCGGCGCCGGCACGCTGACTGTCAACCAGAGCACGGACACCACCTTCGGCGGCGTGCTGGAGGGAAGCTCCGGCTTCATCAAGACCGGCGGCGGCGTGCTCGACATCACCGGCGACAGCCCCGGCTTCACCGGCCCGACCACCGTGACCGGTGGCACGCTCAAGGTGAACGGCTCGCTGGCGAACTCCATCGTGACGGTCGGGACCGCGCCCGACGGGACGCCGGCGATCATCGGCGGCAACGGCACCATCGGCGGGCTCGTGCTCGCCGGAGGCATCGTCTCGCCCGGCAACTCGCCCGGCACGCTCACGGTCAACGGCAATGCCGCGTTCGGCGCCGGCTCGGTCTACCGCGTCGAGGTGATGGCGGACGGCACCGGCGATCTCATCGCCGCGGGCGGCACGGTGACGATCGCCAACGGCGCGGCGGTTCAGGTGGTGGCGCTCGACAGCGGTTCCGCCTACGGGCGTCGGACGACCTACACCATCATCACGGCCGACGGCGGGGTGAGCGGCCGGTTCTCCGACGTCACCAGCAACTACGCGTTCCTGACCCCGGAACTCATCTACGAGCCGACGAGCGTGCTGCTCTCGCTCTCGCGCAACACGGTGCCGTTCGCCGCCTATGCCCGCACGAACAACCAGGCGAGCGTCGCCAACGCCATTGCGACCCTCGGCACCGGCAATGCGGTGTTCGATGCGGTGGAACAGCTGACCGCCGCCAACGTGCCGCTGGCGCTCAACTCGCTCTCCGGCGAGACCTATGCCAGCCTGCAATCGGTGATGGTGGAGGATTCCCGCTTCGTGCGCGACGCGGTGATCGGCCATGTCCGTGCCACCCTTTCCGCCGGCGCCCCCGCGGCCGGGCAGACGGGCGCGGCGCAGGCGGCGGCCGACCCTGCTGGTGCGGCTTCGGCGAGCGCGGTTCCCTCCGCTGCGAGCCTTGCCGCGCCGAACGGCCTGTGGGCGGAAGCCTACGGCTCGTGGGGCCGGTTCAGCGGCGACGAGGCCGCTTCGGTGCAGCGCTCCACCGGCGGGTTCGTGACCGGCTACGATCGCATGATCGGCAGCGACAGCCTGCTCGGCGCGGCGTTCGGCTACGGCTACACCTCGTTCAGCGCCAACGGCGCCGTCACCTCCGGCTCGATCGACAGCTACAGCCTGTCGCTCTATGGCGGCACGACCTTCCGCAAGCTCGGACCCGGCGATCTCGGCCTGCGGTTCGGCGCCTCCTACGCATGGCAGTCGGTCGACAGCAACCGCTACGTCGAGCTGCCGGGCCTCATCGGGGCGGCGGACGGCAGCTACGACGCCCGCACCGCACAGGTGTTCGGCGAGGCCGGCTACAAGCTCGGGTTCGGCAAGGTCGCGGTCGAGCCGTTCGCCGGGCTCGCCTATGTCAACCTGCAGACGGATTCCTTCACGGAAACCGGGACGCTGGCGGCGTTGTCTGCGGACAGCGAAAGCATGAACACCACCTTCACCACCCTCGGCATCCGGCTCTCGACCGACTTCCGCATGTTCGACATGCCGGCGGCGGTGCGCGGCTCGGTGGCGTGGCAGCATGCCTTCGGCGATGTCGACCCGGCCACGACGCTCGCCTTCGCCGGCTCGGGCGTGCCGTTCGCGGTGAACGGGGTCCCGGTGTCGCGCGATACGCTGCAGATCGGCGCCGGGCTCGACGTCGCGGTCGCCCGCAACGCCACCCTCGGCATCAGCTACAACGGGGCGTTTTCTTCCAACCTGCAGGACAACAGCGTGCGCGGCGTGTTCACACTGCGGTTCTGAAGGCTGGCTCGCCTCCGGGTCGCGTCCTTCCGCAGGTTACAGGCATGGGTTGCTTCCGCTGCCGGCCGGCCGCGATACGATGCGGCGGCGTATGGGTGATCCGGAGGCGGCGGCGTGGGCCTGAATCGATTGAGGAACCTGCGGGACCGGGCCTCGATCCGTTCTCAGCTGACCATCCTCGCCGGGCTTTTGTGCATCGTCACCGTGGCCGCGGTGGCGACGACGGCGGCCGAGCTGGCGAAGCGCCAGGTGGTGCGGGAGACCGAGGACTCCCTCGTCTCCGTCGCGCGCGCCATGGCCTACCGCCTCGACCAGCACATGTTCGAGCGCTTCCGTGAGATCGGGAACATCGCCAGCCTGGAGCCGCTGCGTCCGATCTGGAGGGGCGATGTCGGCAACATCCGCAGCGTGCTCAGGCAGTTGCAGAAAACGCTGCCGATCTACACCTGGATCGGATTTGCCATGCCCGACGGAATCGTCAAGGCGTCGACCGGCGGGCTTCTCGAAGGCGTGTCGGTTTCGCAGCGGCCCTGGTTCCAGCATGGCCTGAAGGGCGCCACCGTCGAGGACGTGCACGATGCGAAGCTGCTCGACAAGTTCCTGCGGACGTCTGCCGATCAGGCGCCTTTCCGCTTCGTGGACGTGGCCGTGCCGGTCTACGGGCCGGACAACGTGCTGGAGGGCGTGCTCGGCGCGCACCTGAGCTGGCGGTGGGCCGACGAGGTGCGCCGCAGCCTTCTTCTCGAACAGCGCGGCTCTCCGGATCTCGAACTTCTCGTGTTCGGACGTGACGGCAAGGTGCTGATCGGACCGGAGACCGCGTCCTTGAGCCCGGCGCTGGTTTCGAAGGTCCAGGGCAGCGGCGGTCTTCCGGTGTTCGACGGCACCGGCTATGTCAGCGGCCTCGTCAGCACGACCGGTCTCGGTCCCTATCCCGGGCTCGGGTGGATCGTCATGGCGCGCCGCCCGGTGAGTTCCGCCCTGGCGCCGGCCGATATCCTGTTCTTCACCATTCTGGCGGTCGGGCTCGCGGCCGCCGTCGCCGGGGTGGTGCTCGCCTGGCGGCTGTGCGACGGCGCGCTGCGGCCGATGAAGGCGCTGAGCGACGATATCGACCTCATCGGCCAGAACCCCGACGTGACCACGGTGCGCCGCCACGGCGGCTCGCGCGACGTGCTGAAGCTGTCGGACGCGGTCCGCTCCCTGCTGTGGCGCCTCGGCGTCGCGCGGGAGGCGGAACACCAGGCGCTGGAAGAAGTCGTGCGCCTGGAGACCGAGGTGACCCAGCAGGCGCGGCAGAACGAGGACTATCGCCGCGACGTCGACGAGAATCTCGGCCGCCTGAAGCGCCTCGCGGACACCGACGCGCTGACCGGGCTGCTGAACCGCCGGGCGCTGATGCCGCTCGGCGAGGCGGCGATGGCCGCCGCAAGCCCGGAGCACCCGCCGGCGGTGCTGATGGTCGACGTGGATTTCTTCAAGCGCATCAACGACACCTGCGGCCATGCCAGCGGCGACCGCGTCATCCAGTTCGTCGGGCAGACGATCCGGGCGGGCCTGCGCGACCGCGACCATGTCGCCCGCTTCGGCGGCGAGGAATTCGTGGCCCTGCTCGACGGCGTGCTGCCGTCCGAGGCGCGGGCGCTTGCGGAACGGCTGCGCGCCGACATCGCCCGGACGCCCGTGACGACGGACGGCGGAACGATCCCCGTGACGGTGAGCATCGGCGTCGCCTTCGCGCGCAGCGGCGCCGGCACTTTCGAGGCGGTGCTCAAGCGTGCGGACGACGCGCTCTACGCGGCCAAGGCGGCCGGGCGCGACCGCGTGGCGGTCGACGGCGAAGACCGGCACGCGTTCGGGGCGTGAGGCCGGCCGGTGCACGCTGCCGCGCGTGCTGCACGGTGCCGCCGGTGGGGCGCTCGGGCGGATGCGCCTGTCGGGGCGGCGTCTTCCAGCGCGAACCCCAAGCGCGCCGGATTTCCCCGGCCGGTTCGCGCACGTCTCAAGCGATTGATTTTCCAGGGTGCGAGGCCTCACGCCGCCTTCCGCCGGCCCTCGATGGCCGCTCTGCGCGCGCGGTTCGCGCCGAGAGGCGAATTTCTCCCGCCTTCCCAATCTGCTACGCTGCCGGCGTCGCCTCCCACGCGGAGGCGTGGATCGAAACTTTCCCCCAGATGATTGTGCAGCGCGGGCAGACGAGGTCGCCTCCCACGCGGAGGCGTGGATCGAAACCCGATCTATGCGCCGACGGCGGCCGAACTGGCGATCGTCGCCTCCCACGCGGAGGCGTGGATCGAAACATCAGATCAGCCCTTCGATGCTTTCGGCAATCGGCGGTCGCCTCCCACGCGGAGGCGTGGATCGAAACGCCGGCCCGGTAGTCCGTGATTGCGATCTTGGCAGGTCGTCTCCCACGCGGAGGCGTGGATCGAAACGCTCGGCAACAATGACAAGCCGAGAGAGCTGACGGGTCGCCTCCCACGCGGAGGCGTGGATCGAAACTGGCCGCACTACGAGCGCGTCACTGGCGACGTAGGTCGCCTCCCACGCGGAGGCGTGGATCGAAACCGTAGGGCAGACAAGATGGCCGGCAGGGAACGGCGTCGCCTCCCACGCGGAGGCGTGGATCGAAACCTCCCGGCGCCGCCACCTGCCCGCGCTGCGCCTTTGTCGCCTCCCACGCGGAGGCGTGGATCGAAACTTCAGGAAGAACGAATCCGCCGACATGAACACCGGAGTCGCCTCCCACGCGGAGGCGTGGATCGAAACTCGATCAGCGCCGACAGCGAATCCACGGCGGCATCGCGTCGCCTCCCACGCGGAGGCGTGGATCGAAACCGTTACACGCGCGTTCCGCCCACCGCTTGACGCTGGTCGCCTCCCACGCGGAGGCGTGGATCGAAACTGTAGCACTGCATTAACTAATGCGTACGCCAATTCGTCGCCTCCCGCGCGGAGGCGTGGATCGAAACGCGGCCGAGGCGGAAGCGGACTGGCAGGACGAAGCGGGTCGCCTCCCGCGCGGAGGCGTGGATCGAAACTCGGCGAGGGCATCGAAGGTGCGGCCGGAGCGGGTCGCCTCCCGCGCGGAGGCGTGGATCGAAACATGGATAAGCAGCGCCGCCTCGCGTTTATTGGCGGCGTCGCCTCCCGCGCGGAGGCGTGGATCGAAACGGGATCATCGCGGCACCCCATCGGTCTCGATGCCGTCGCCTCCCGCGCGGAGGCGTGGATCGAAACGACGGAGACGAGATCGTGATCCGGCTGTGGAAGGTCGCCTCCCGCGCGGAGACGTGGATTGAAACCGGCAGGCCTGTTCGATGGCGCCAATGCTGGGCCGGGTCGCCTCCCGCGCGGAGCCGTGGATTGAAACAGCTCGAACAGGATGTCAGCCTGCGACCGCTGCCGTCGCCTCCCGCGCGGAGGCGTGGATCGAAACAACTGATAGGAGAGCTGCTGCATCTGCCATCCGGTCGCCTCCCGCGTGGAGGCGTGGATCGAAACATTTGAAGCGTGCTGCGCAACCACTGGCCGCTCTGTCGCCTCCCGCGCGGAGGCGTGGATCGAAACTCTGCGCTCGCCAAGATCCAACCCGACACCGACCCTGCCGCCTCCCGCGCGGAGGCGTGGATCGAAACACGAAGGTCGCGATGACGCGCCGCATGGGCCGGAGTCGCCTCCCACGCGGAGGCGGGGGATTGAGGTGATGGCGAGGCCGGGGGAGCGGCGTTGTCGTGCTGGCTCACCCGGCCTCGCGGGCGGCGAAGGCGTTGAGCTGACCGTATTGGGGGTTGAGCATGGCGAGGAGCGGCAGGATGGCGGCGCCGCGGGCGACGGCATCGGCGCCGAGATCGGCCTTCATCAGGCGCGGCACCTCGCGTTCGGTGCGGGCGATCGAGGGATAGAGCGGCGGCACCCGCTCGATCAGTGCCTCGATCAGCCATGACGGCGCATCGCCGCCGAACATCACGGTTTCCGGATCGAACAGGTTTTCCAGCGTGTTGAGCCCGATGCGCAGAGGCTCCACCGCCTCCTCGATCCAGGCGGCGACGGCGGGGTGTTCGGGCGAGAAGCGGCTTTCGAACGCGAGCGCATCGCCCGGCGCGATGCCGCGGGCGGCCAGAAAGCGGCTCAGCGAATCCATCGAGACGTAGGTTTCGAGGCAGCCGCGCTTGCCGCAGATGCAGGGCTGGCCGCCCGGCACCGAGATCATGTGGCCGAACTCGCCGGCATTGCCGTTGGCCCCGCCGAACGCCGCGCCTTCCAGCATGATGCCGGTGCCGAGGCCGTTGCCGAGATAGACATAGACGAAGTTCTTGAGCTTGCGCGCCGCCTCGCCGAAGCGCGATTCCGCCGTGACCGCGCACTGGCCGTCATTGGCGAGCGACACCGGCAGGCCGGACGAGGCGCGCAGCAGGCGGACGAGTTCCGCGCCATCCCAGCCCGGCAGGCGTGGCGGATTGATGCCCTTCACCGCGAACGGGCCGGCGGTGGCGAGACCGACGCCGAGGAAGCGCGCGGAATCGAGCCGCAGCGGCTCGCCGGCCGCCTCGCGCAGGATGCGGGCGGCGGTTTCGGTCAGGATTTCGGCGACCGCGGGCGCGCGCACTTCGCCGAGCGGTTGCGTCTGCGACAGGAGCACGTCGCCGCCGAGATTCATCACGATGGCGGTCAGGCGGCCGTAATCGACATGGAAGCCGATGGTGAACGCACCATCCGGGTTGATCGCGATCGGCTTCGGCGGCTTGCCCACCCGGCGCTCCGCGCTCTTTTCCTCGCGCACGAAGCCGAGCGTCAGCAGCTCGTCGACGAGGTCCGACGTCGCCTGCTTCGACAGGCCGGTGATCTCCGCGATGCCGGTGCGCGGCACCGGTCCGTGGATGCGAATGGCTTCGAACACCACCCAGACGTTGATGAGCTTCGCCTTGACGACATTCGTGGCTTGCAGCACCGGAAATCCCCGTGGAATTAATAAGTCAGAATGACGGATTAATTATTGACAGGGTCCGCCACCGCCGTCACTCTGCCCGAAAGGCTCTAATCAAAAAGCCAGAAGGGGTCCACCGATGTCCAACCGCTTTCCGTTCGGATTCCATCCCTCCCGCCGCGGCATGCTGAAGGGCATGGCAGGCGCGGGAGCGCTCGCGGCGCTGCCGCCGCTCACCCTCCTCGGTGGCAGCGCCGCGGCGGCCGAAGCCAGCCTCAGCGTGTTCGGCCCGCTCCCGCCCGATCCGGCCCCTCCCGGCGCCGCCAAGTTCGCCGAGGCTGCGTTCGATGGCTGGAAGAAGGCGAACGGCGCCGAGGTGACCTACGACCTTCTGGCGTGGCCGCAACTGCACGACCGCATGGCGACCGCGTTCGCCTCCGGCTCCGCGCCGTGGGACGTGATGTACATGTGCGGCTGGGTGCCGGAATTCGCCGGCTTCCTCGCGCCCTTCGCGGACGATCTGCCGAAATCGCTCGTCGACGACATGCCGCAGTCGAGCTTCGAGACGGTGACGTGGGACGGCAAGCGCTACGGCGCGGTGTTCACGCTGTCGCTGCTCACGCTGTTCTACAACAAGGACCATCTCGCCGAGATCGGCTTCAGCGAGGCGCCCAAGACCTGGGACGAGATGAAGAAGGCCACCAAGGAGCTGACGCGCGACGGCCGCTTCGGTTTCGTGGCGAACTACGGCGATCCGGCCGGCATCGGCGGCACGGCGAGCTACTGGATGGTGTTCCTGCAGCAGGCCGGCGGCAAGATGTATGGCGAGGACGGCCTGCCGGTCTTCAACGGCGACGCCGGAATCGAGGCGCTGCAGATGATGATGGACCTGATGTCGGCCGGGACGGACCCGGGTTCGATCTCCTATGTCGGCATCAACGACGCGACCAACGTGCTTCTCGCCGGGCGCGCCTCGATGATGATGAACTGGCCGTTCATGTGGAACGCGGGGCAGGATCCGAAGCAGTCGCAGGTGGTCGGCAAGCTCGCCAGCGCCATTCTGCCCGCCGGCCCGGCCGGCAGCGCCTCCATCGACGGCACCGACGCCTGGACCATCGGCAAGGACAGCAAGCACCCCGAGCTCGCCAAGAGCCTGGTCGAGTTCTATCTCGATGCCGACGTGCAGAAGCGCCAGGCGCTCGACACCGGCTGGCTGCCGATCCGCCTTTCGGTGCTGGCGGACAGGGAAGTGCAGGAGAAGCTGCCGAACGCGGCCGTCGTGCTGGAGCAGGCGAAACACCCCTACAACAGCTTCGTCACGCCGGACTTCAACCAGGTGACGCAGGCCGTCGGCACCGAGGTGCAGAAGGCGCTGCAAGGCCAGAAGACCGCCAAGCAGGCGATGGCCGACGCCTCCGACCAGGTCGCAGCCATCGTGAAGCGGCGCGGCTGAACCGGCGGCGCCGCCCTGCCCGGCTGACGGGCAAGGGCGGCGCCGCGCGGGTCTTTCGCACGGCAGTTCTTCCGCGCGCAGATCTTTCGAAGTTCGACCGGCCTTCCCGCACGGCGGCGCGCCTTCCGGCGCGGACGGCAGCGCATGCCGCGAGGCAGGCCTCTTTCAAGGCGCACCAGATGGCCGCAACAGCCACCTTCGAACAGCGCCGGCGCGTCGTCGGCCTTCTCTTCGTCGTGCCCGCGCTTGTGGTGCTGGCGGCGATCCTCGGCTATCCCATCGTGGAATCGGTGCTGCTCGCCACCCAGAAGGTGCAGCTCAGCGCCGGCCAGATCAGCCGCAGCTTCATCGGCCTCGGCAATTTCGAGCGCCTTCTCGGCGACGAGGCCTTCCGCCGCGCGGTCGCCAACACGCTCTATTTCTCGCTGGCGGAGGTGGTGCTCGTCGTCGCCATAGGCCTCGGGATCGCCGTGCTCCTCAACCATCCGCTCGGCCGGTTCGGGGCGTTCCGCATCCTGCTTGTGGTGCCGTGGGCGATCGCGCCGGTCGCGAACGCGGTGCTGTGGAAGTGGATCCTCAACGCCAATTACGGCGTGCTGAACGGGCTTCTGAAGTCGCTCGGGCTGATCAGCTACAATCAGGTCTGGCTCGGCAGCCCGGCCTCGGCGCTCAATTTCCTGCTGCTGGTGGACGTCTGGAAGTCGGTGCCGTTCGTGGCGCTGCTGATGCTCGCCGGACTTCAGCGGGTGCCGTCGATCCTCTACCGCGCCGCCTACATGGACGGGGCGAACCGCTTCCAGGGCTTCGTCCACATCACCCTGCCCTCGATCCGCAGCGCCATCGCCATCGCCGTGGTGCTCCAGACCATCTGGTCGCTCAGGGTGTTCGACATCGTGTTCGTGCTGACCCGCGGCGGGCCGGCGGATGCCACCGTGCTGATGAATTTCCTCGCCTACCGCGTGACCTTCAATTTCCTCGATATCGGCTATGGCGCGGCCATCGCCAACATCGTGTTCATCCTCACGCTGCTGCTCGCCGCGCTCTATATCCGGCTGATGCGGCCGCGCCGTCCGGGAGCCGGCCGATGAGCTACGCGCGCTATCGCCGGGGCGGCCCGGCGTTCAGTCTTGCCGTTACCGCGGGCCTCGCGCTGTTCGTGGTGTGGTCGGCCGCGCCGGTCGTGTGGCTGGTGCTGTCGAGCGTGCTCGACCAGAGCGCGCTGATCGCGCAGCCGCCCGACATCTCGCTCGAGCATTTCACGCTGTCGAACTTCGTGACCGTGTTCGGCTCCGCCGCCGCCCTCGGTCACGGCATCCTCAACTCGCTGATCGTGTCGGTGTTCTCGACCGCGGTCTCGCTGGCGCTCGGCGCGCCGGCGGCCTATGCCCTCGCCCGGCTTTCGGTGCCCAGGGCGAACGCGCTGTCGTTCCTGATCCTCGCCACGCAGATGCTGCCCGGCATCGCCATCGCCATCCCGCTGTTCCTCGTCATCAGCCGCCTCGGCCTGATCGACAACGTGCTGGCGCTCGGCACCGTCTACCTGTCGTTCAACCTGCCGATCGTGATCTGGATCCTGCGCGGCTTCTTCCTCGGCATTCCGCCCGGCATCGAGCGGGCGGCGGCCATCGACGGCGCGGGCGTGTTCGCCACCTTCTGGCATGTGGTGCTGCCGATCTCGATCCCCCCGCTCGGCGCGGCGGCGGTGTTCGCCTTCGTCGAAGCCTGGAACGAGTTCTTCTTCGCGCTGATCCTGACGCGGCAGTCGGCCCAGACCGTGCCGCTCGTGATCTCGGCCTTCGCCGGCCAGTACCAGACCGTGTTCGGCCAGATGATGGCCGCGGCCGTGATCAGCGTCGCCCCCGTGATCCTGCTCGCCATCGTGTTCCGCGACCAGATCGTGCGCGGCTTCGCAGACGGCATGATGAAAGGATGAACCGCGTGTCGCAGAGTTCCACGCCGGCAATCGAGCTTCGCCGGGTCTCCAAGTCGTTCGGCGCCGTGCAGGTCTGCCACGACATCGAGCTTGCCGTCGAACAGGGCGAGTTCGTCACGCTGCTCGGCTCGTCGGGCTGCGGCAAGACGACGACGCTCAATATGGTGGCCGGGCTGGAGGACGCCTCGTCCGGCGAGATCCTGATGCACGGGCGCCGCGTCAACGACCTGTCGCCGGTCGACCGCGATGTCGCCATGGTGTTCCAGAACTACGCGCTCTATCCGCACATGACGGTGGCCGAGAACATTGGCTTCACCCTGAAGATGCGGAAGGTGCCGCGCGACGATATCCGCCGGCGGGTCGAGGCGGTCGCCGCCGCGCTCGAACTCGGCCATGTGATGGAGCGGCTGCCGGCGCAGCTTTCCGGCGGCCAGCAGCAGCGCGTCGCCATCGGCCGCGCGCTGGTGCGCGAGCCGAAGGTTTTCCTGTTCGACGAGCCGTTCTCCAATCTCGACGCCGCGCTGCGCGTGAAGATGCGCGCGGAGGTCAAGCAGCTTCACCAGCGCCTCGGCGTCACCTCGCTGTTCGTCACCCACGACCAGGAGGAGGCGATGTCGATCTCCGACCGCATCGCGGTGATGTATCGCGGCCGGGTGGAGCAGTTCGGCACGCCGGAAGAAATCTACGCCCGCCCGGCGACGCGCTATGTCGCGACCTTCATCGGCAGCCCGCAGATGGAACTCGCCGCCGCAACCGTGGAGGCGGTCGACGGAGAGCCCGCCGTGCGGCTCGGTGCCACGACGATCCCGCTTGCCGGCCGCACCGGGCTTCGGCCGGGTCAAGCGGTGGAGGTCGGCGTGCGGCCGGAGCATATCCGCCTCGCGGCCACTGACACGGCCGGCGGCGTGCCGGCAACCGTCACGCTGGTGCAGCCGGTCGGCCCCGCGACCCACGTCACGCTTGCCTGGGACGGCGGCGGGGCCGTGGCCTCCGTGCCGGGCTTCGTGCGGCGCGAGGTCGGCAGCGCCGTGCGTGCGGTGATCGATCCCGACCGTGTCCTCGTGTTCGACGGGGAAACCGGTCGCAGCCTTTGATCATCCTCGTCAGAGGCAATCGGCCCTGACGAGGCGACGAGACGACCCGAACCGCCCGCCCGATCCGGCATGCGGCCGGCGGCGGCTAGAGCGCTTTCCGATCTGACGGAATCGTCAGATCGACAAGAATTCGCTCCAGATTCAAAGGGTTGAGCATATCCTTGTCGTTCAGATCGGTTCGATCTGAACGGGATATGCTCTAACGACTGCACAAGAACACGCGACTGCACAAGAACAAGCCGAAAGGTGAAACCGATGACCAAGCCCGTTCTGTCGAATTCGATCGCGGCCCGCGACGTCGCCTTCCACATCCATTCCCAGACCAACCCGCAGCTGATCGAGCGCGACGGCCCGCTCGTGGTGGCGCGCGGCGAAGGCGTGCGCGTGTTCGACGCCGCCGGAAAGGGCTATCTCGACGCGATGGCGGGGCTGTGGTGCGCCTCGCTCGGCTTCACCAACGACCGGCTGGCGGCGGCGGCGGCGAAGCAATATGCCGAGCTCGGCTTCTATCACACCTTCTTCCAGCGCACCCAGGAAGGGGTGGCGACACTGGCGGAGAAGCTGGTGGAACTGACCGGGATGGAGGGCGGCAAGGCCTATTTCGCCACATCCGGCTCCGAGGCGAACGAGACCATGGTCAAGCTCGCCTGGGTCTATCACACCGTGCGCGGCAAGCCGACCAAGCGCAAGGTGATCGCCCGCGAGCGGGCGTTCCACGGCTCCACCATCGCGGCGGCCTCGATGTGCGGCCTCGAATTCATGCACCGGGAATTCGGCCTGCCGCTGCCGGGCTTCCTGCACACGCTCTGCCCCTCGCCCTATCGCGGCATGCTGGAAGGCGAGGACGAGGCCGCGTTCGTGGAGCGGCTGGCGGACGAACTCGAAAAGCTGATTCTGCGCGAGGGGCCGGATTCGATCGCCGCCTTCATCGCCGAGCCGATCAATGCCGGTGGCGGCATCATCGTGCCGCCGGCCCGCTACTTCGCCCGCATCGAGGCGGTGCTGAAGAAATACGACATCCTGTTCCTCGACGACGAGATCGTCTGCGGCTTCGGCCGCACCGGCAACTGGTTCGGCAAGGAGACCGTTGGGGCGAAGCCGCAGATGATGGCGCTCGCCAAGGGGTTGTCGTCGTCCTACTTCCCGATCTCGGCCGTGGTGGTGGCGCCGGAAATCTACGAGGCGCTGAAGGAGTTCAACAAGGCCGGCGGCAATTTCGGCCACGGCTTCACCAATTCGGGCCATCCGGTCGGTGTCGCCATCGCGCTGGAGGCGATCCGCATCTACGAGGAGATGAACGTCGTCGAGCATGTCCGCAAGCTGGGCGCGCGGCTGAAGGGCCACTTCGACGCGCTTGCGGCGGCATCCCCCATCATCGGCGAAGTGCGCGGGGCGGGCCTGATGCTCGGCATCGAGATCGTGGCCGACAAGGAAACCCGTGTCCCGTTCGATCCGCACCTTCAGGCCGGTATGCAGTTCGACCGCATCGCCTACGACAACGGCCTGATCGCGCGGTGCATGGGCGACGTGCTCGGCTTCTCGCCGCCGGTGATCGTCACCGAGGACGACGTGGACGAAATCGCCGACAAGGTGGCGCGCAGCCTCAAGTCGCTCGAGGCCTATCTCGGCCGTTGACCGCCGGCCGGACGCCGCCGCGCCCGGCAGGGCCGACGGCGCCGTGCCGCCCTGCTACCGTCCGCCGACCCAGCTGCTGCTGAAGGCGACGCCGAGGAGCAGCACGGAGAGCAGCAGGAACGCGGCGGGCAGGCTCGCCGCGTGGGCGACGAAGCCGATGGCCGCGGGGCCGGCGAGGATGCCGAGATAGCCGAGCGTGGAGATCGCCGGAACGGCGATGTGCTCCGGCATGGTCTTCTGCCGCCCGACCGCCGAATAGAGCACCGGCACGATGTTCGAGCAGCCGGCGCCGACCAGCGCGAAGCCGAGGAACCCGGCCAGCGGATGGGCGATCAGCGTTGCCACCGCGAAGCCGGCCGCCGCGAGGATGCCGCCGCCGAGCATGATGACGCGAGGCCCCAGCCGGCGAACGATGCGGTCGCCCGTCAGCCGACCGATGGTCATCGTCAAGGCGAACGCACTGTAACCGAACCCGGCATGGGCCGGATCGAGCCCGCGCTCCGCGCTGAGGAAGACCGAACTCCAGTCGAGCACCGATCCTTCGGCGAGGAACAGGATGAAGCAGAGGATGCCGATGAACAGCACGATGCCGCGCGGCACCGCGAAGGCCGGGCCGTCGCCCTCCCCGCCATAGGGCAGCAGTGCCGGCCCTGCCGCCATGATCGCGAGGACGATAAGGCCGGCCACCACGAGGGCGGCGGCGAGCGGCGAGGCACCCAGCATCAGGAGCAGGCTGACGCCGCCCGCCCCAAGGATGCCGCCGACGCTGAACAGGCCGTGGAATCCCGACATCATCGTGCGGCCGCTGGCGCGCTCGACGATGACCGCCTGGATGTTCATGACGCAGTCGACCGAGCCGACGCCGGCGCCGAACACGAACAGCATCGCGGCCAAAAGCACCGGCGAGGTCAGCACCGGAAGCAGCGGCAGCGACACGCAGATCACCGCGGAAGCGACGATGAGGGCCAGTCGGCAGCCGAACCGGGCTGCGATCGCACCCGACAGCGGCATGGTCACCAGCGAACCGGCGCCGAAGCACAAAAGCAGCAGGCCGAGCGCGCCTTCGTCGAGCCCGGTGTTCGCCTTGGCGAACGGCACCAGCGGCGCCCACGCCGCCATGCCGAAGCCGGCGATGAAGAACACGATGCGCGTGGCGCGCTGCTCGGCCCGGCCCGGCAGGGGCCGGCCGGTGCGGGCGGGAGTGCTGGCGGTGGCATCCATGGGAACGGCGGTCTCGAAAAGGAGGCTGAGGGCGCGGCCGTCGGCCCGAAGCCCCGGCATGTGATCCCGTTCTATCATAACGTGGGATGAACGGAAGCATCCCGGCTGCCGGCGTCGGCAATTGTACCGGTCCGCCGGACTTTGTTCCACCCAAGCACGTTTGCGCCGGCTTGGCACATCCGCGCGGACACACCGCCGTTCCGCGGCGGATGCGCGTCCGTCAGTTCACGATGGCGACGCTCGCGGTGCGGCCGGCGACGAGGTGGACGCCTTCGGGCACCGCGTCGAGCGCGATGCGGACGGGCACGCGCTGGGCGAGGCGAACCCAGGTGAAGGTGGGGTTGACGTTGGCGAGCAGGCTTGCGGAATCGGCGCGCTCGCGGTCGTCGATCCCGCCGGCGATGCCCTCGACGCGGCCCTTCAGCCTGACGTCGCTGCCCATCAGGCGCACGACGGCCGGCTCGCCGAGACGGATGCGGTCGATCTTGTTCTCTTCGAAATAGCCGGCGACGTAGAACGAATCCTCGTCGATCAGGGCCGTGACCGCATTGCCGGCGGAGACATAGTCGCCGGGCTGGAGCGAGAAGTTGGCCATGATGCCGTTGACCGGCGCCTTGATCTCGGAGCGGTCGAGATTGAGGCGCGCCACGTCGCGCTCGACGAGGGCCTGCCGCCACGCGGCGTCGGCCTGCTGCTCGGCGGTCTCGATCTGCTCCTGCTTCTGGCGGCTGACGGTGTCTTCGCTGAGCTTGCTGTAGCGGTCGAGATCTCGCCCCGCCATGTCGAGCGCGGCCTTGGCGTTGTCGACGCGGGTTTCGGCCTGCTGGAGCGCGAGGCGGTAACGCGCGGTGTCGATGCGGAACAGCACCTCGCCCTTCCGGACGTGGTCGTTATCGCCGACGAGAACCTCGCTGACGATGCCGGAGACGTCGGGCGCGATGCGGACCACGTCGGCGCGGACCTTGCCGTCCCGGGTCCAGGGTTCGTTCATGTAGTAGTCCCACAGGTGCCAGCCGAGTGCACCGGCAAGGCAGACCATGGCGATCGTCAGCAGAAAGCGACCGCCGTGAGCGAAAAGCGGTTTCATAGCGGAATCCGGTTCAGGATGAGGGCGGCAGCGCCCAGGAGGCAGAAATAGAGCGCGGCGTCGAACAGCGGCCGATGCCACACCAGCCGGTAGAAGCCGGCCATGGCGAGCAGCCGCCGGGCCAGTGCGCTGGCGAAGAAGCAGGCGAGCGCGAGGACGCCGATGGTCGGCACATAGATGCCGTAGATATCGAGTTCTGGTGTCATGTCGGACCTCATGCCGCTTTCAGGAGCGGCACCGGCTCGGGCCCCTGAAAGGGCGGAGCCGCTGGAAACAGGGTGCAGCGGAGAGAAACAAGCGCGAGTCTGGCCCGCGCGGCGGCCGTGGAGCCGCTGGCGGCAAGCACGGCTTCGAGGGCCGCGTCCAGCGCCGTGAGCAGAAAGACGGCGTTTTCGCCGGACCCGACGCCGGCCTCTCGCCCGCCGAGTGTGCCGTAATAGGTGCCGGCAGCGGCCAGCGCCGCCTCGACGGCATCACCGGCCTCGCGGGGGAGCGCGTCGCGGTGCGCCCGCAGATCGATGATGTTGAGACCGTTGCGCAGGTCGCGCACGAGATCCGTCCCGGCGACGTCGGAACCGGCCGGGATGGCGGCAAGCCGGGGCGCCAGCAGGCCGAAGCGGTCGAGCATTCGGTAGAGCAGGGCATCGAACGCGGCGGCGCGGTTTGCGGAGCGGGCGCCCTCGGCGGCGGCGACGATGTCGGACCAGCCGGCCCGCACGAGCCGTCTCGCGCTCCATTCCGCCCCGACGGAGCGCACCAGCGAGGTGACGCAGGCGGCGGCGGCGATTCCAACCACCGTGGCGAGGTTGGAATTGAGGAACGTGCCGAGGTCGTGGGTCGCGCGCGACTGGAGCATGAGCATGTAGGGAAGATTGACGCAGAGCACCATGCCGACGAGGAAGCGAGAGGGGATCGCGAGCAGGATGCCGGCGGGCACAAGGAACAGACCGAGGATGAGGGCGAGCGGCAGGAAGCCGTCGACCAGAGGCATCACCGCAAACTCGAACACGAATGCCGCGCCGGTCACGGGCAGCAGCAGCCAGCAGAATTTTTTCATCACCGGAACGGGGTCGTCCATGGTGGCGAACAGGCAGCAGAAGATGCCGGCCATCATCACCGCGCCGCCGCCGTGCGGCCAGCCGGTGGCGATCCAGAGCGCCGTCGTCAGGCAGGTGGCGAGCACGACCGAGAACCCGGACATGAGCGCCATGCCCCAGTCGCGGTGCATCGGGCGGTTCTCGACCTTCGCATCGTAGCGCTGCCACCGCAGCTGGCGGCGGGCGCCCGAGGCGATCTCGCCGCGCAGGTCGATGCAGTCGCTCCAGACCTGGACGAGATCGCAGATGCGCGCGGCAAAGTTGAGCGCCAGCAGGCTGTCCCACTGCACCGTCTCACGCGCGCCCTCTTCCACGGCCGCAAGGCGGGCGAGCAGCACGGCGCGGCGATCCTCGGTGAGTTCGCCGCCGCTTTCGAGCCAGATGCAGGTTTCGTCGACGAGCGCCTGCACCGCGGCCGGCCAGCGACCGCGGGCCTCGCAACCGTCGTCCATCCGCGCCCTGGCGGCGATCAGATCCGTGATGCCGGAGACGACCGGGAGCAGCGCCACCATCCTGCGCTGGAGGACGCGCAGCGGCGGCACGATATCGCGCAAGGCGGACGTGTCGTAGGCGATGTGGGTGGTGAAGGCATTGAGATCGACCGCGTCGGCGGCAAGGCGACGGCGATCCGCGAGCGCGGCCGGCGTCCCTCCGTCGCCGCGCAGGCTTTCCAGGGCAAGCCGCGAACCGTCCTTCAGCCAGGCATCGATGCGCGCCGCCAGCACCGGGCCGGCGTGGCGCGGAAACACCAGCCGGCTGACGAGCGCCGCGCAGACGATGCCGATCGCGATCTCCTCCACCCGTCCGACCGCGTAGTCGAAGGCGGTCTGCGGCGCGGAGACGATCGCGAAGCTCGTCAGCGCGGCGGTATAGCCCGCCAGCATGAAGGCATAGCTGCGCGGGCTGCGGTCGAGCAGGCTGACGACGAGGCACCCGCCCATCCACAGTGCGAGGGCAAGCGTCAGAAGTTCCGGCGCATCGATCAGGTTCGGCACCATGACGACGCACGCGATGCCGCCGACAACCGTGCCGATCAGACGGTAGACCGCCTTGGAGGTGGTGGCGCCGGAGAGCGGATGGGCGACGATATAGACCGCGCCCACCGCCCAATAGGGATTGGGCAGGTCGAACGTCAGCGCGATCCACAGCGCGAGCATCGCTGCGGCGAATGTCTTCAGGGAAAAGACGACGTCCCAGAACCCGGGAGCGGCGGCGACTGTCTTGGTCATGGCTGCATGCGATCTGGCGGGACGGTCGTCAATCCCGCGGAAGTTTCTCCAGAATCCCGTCGAGCACACCGAGCGCGATGTCGACATGCTCCGGCGGCAGGTCGCCGAGGAGCCGCGCGCGCAACGCGCTCGCGGCCGTCTCTGCCTCCGCGGCGACGGCCCGGCCGGCATCCGTCAGGCGGATCAGCTTGACGCGCCTGTCAGCGGCATCCGCATCCCGCCGGATGAGGCCTTCCTGCTCCAGCCCGTCGACGACGCGCACGATGGTCGGCCCCTCGACCCCGACGAGGTCGGCGAGATCCTTCTGCGGGATGCCGTCGCCATAGCGGGCGAGCATCATCAAGGGCAGCGCGGTGGCATTGGACAGGCCATGGGCGGCCATCGCGGCGTCATAGGCCCGCCGCCAGCCGCGCGAGGCCGCGCTGAGACGGGGCGCGAAGTCCCGCCAGGACGGCTTTAGCGCCGGATGGGAGGGCGGTGGCTGGTGCGAGGAGTCCATGGCCTGCATTTCACAATTTAGATTTCATGCTATTAGATAGCATCATATCTATATGGCCGCAAGGTCGCCCGGCCGCGAGCGCGTCGCGGGCGGGTTTCTCGCCGGACGTGGCGATGGCTTCAGCGTCCCGTGGCGCGGGACGCGCCGTGATTCAGGGCAGGCGCGACAGCCGCTCCAGCATCAGGTCGTAGAAGGCCGGGTTATCGAGATCCCGCAGCACGAGGCAGTTGGCGGGCTTCTTCGTCACGCCCCACCAGTCCACCACCGTCATGCCGGTCGTCACCGGAGAGACGATCTCGATGTCGACATGGCAGTCGCGGCCTTGGAACAGATCGGGGCGGAGCAGGAAGCCCATGACGCAGGGATCGTGCAGCGGATAGCTGTCCGTGCCGAACTTCTGGTTGCCGTAGCGCTGGTAGAACTCGGCCATGCCCGCCGCCTGGACGGCCGTTTCGGTGCCGACGGCGCGAAGGCGGCGCAGCCAGTCCGGCGTCATCACCGCCTTGTAGGTGCAGTCGATCGGCACCATCGTCAGCGGCACGCCGGACGAGAACACGACGTGGGCCGCGTGGGGGTCGACGAAGATGTTGAACTCCGCCGCCGGTGTGGTGTTGCCGCCCTCGAAGAAGCCGCCGCCCATCAGCACGACCTCGCGGATGCGCGCCACGATGGCGGGCTCCTTGACGATGGCCATGGCGAGGTTCGTCATCGGCCCGAGCGTGCAGACGGTGATCGTGCCGGGATCCGCCGCCATCACGGTGTCGATGATGAAGTCCACGCCGTGCTTCGCACCGAGCGGGGCCGACGGCGGTGGCAGGTCGCAGCCGTCGAGCCCGGAATCGCCGTGGACATATTCGGCCGTGAACAGCGGGCGCACCATCGGCCGCCGGCAGCCCGGATAGACCGGAATGTCGGCCCGGCCGGCAAGCTCCAGCACCATCTGGGCGTTGAGCGTGGTGCGTTCCAGCGGCACGTTGCCGGCCACCGTGCTGACGCCGACGACCTCGAGTTCCTCAGGCGAGCCCAGCGCCAGAAGGATCGCGAAGGCATCGTCCTGCCCCGGATCGGTGTCGATGATGATCCTGCGCGGCGCCATGCCGTCTCTCCGTGTCATGCCGTTGGTCTGGCGCCCGGGCGATGCCGGGCGCGGACGTCCCGCCCGCACCAAGGCGGGCGATCAGGGTTCGGTCCCGCCGTTCAGCCGGTGGCGGCGTGGCGGTACTGGTAGTTCTTGTTGAGCCGCTCCATCACGTAGTCGCCGTAGAGCACCGGCTCGAACCGCGGGCTTTCGCCCGGCTCGATGCAGGTCGGCAGGCAAGCGATGGTGTTCGACATGGCCGGGTCGAAGAAGAACGGCACCGAATAGCGGTCGACGGACGAGACGTTCTTGACCCGGTGCGGCGTCGACTGCCAGCGCCCGTTGGTCCAGCGCGAAAGCATGTCGCCGACATTGACGACGAAGGTGCCCGGCACCGGCGTCGCCCGGAGCCAGTTGCCGTCCTTGCGCCGGACCTCCAGCCCGCCGACGCCGTCCTGCAGCAGCACGGTGATGTAGCCGTAATCGGTGTGCGGCGCGGAGCCGAACTCGTCCGGGGCGGCGTCCGGCTGGGAGGGGTAGTGCAGCATGCGCAGATAGGTGGTCGGCTTCTCGAAATAGGAATCGAGGCCGGCCGGATCGAGGCCGAGCGCGCGGGCGATGAGGTGGGTGAAGCGGCGCGACATCGTCTCCAGCGCGCCGTTATAGGCGGTCACCGCCTCGCGGAATCCCGGCAGATCCGCCGGCCACTGGTTCGGCCCCTGCAGCGGCTTGCCCCATTCCGGATCGTCCGGCGCGACCTCGTGCATCAGCATGAAGGATTCGCTGTTGTTCGGCTTCGTCACCTTCGCGACCGAGGAGGTGACGATGACCGAGGTCTTCGGCGCCATGTAGCCGCGATGGAACTCGTTGATGGCGATGGCATTCTTGGCCTCCGCCGGCATCGCGTGAAACCGCCGCGAAGCCTCGAAGATGCCGTCGACCAGTTCCGGCGCCACGCCGGTGTTGGCGATGTAGCAGAAGCCGATGGTGCGGAAGATCTCGTCGAGTTCCGCGGCGATGCGATCCGCGCCCGCCTCGTCGAACGCGAAATTCTGGAGATCGACGATCGGCAGCCGATCGGGGTTCTCTGCAGCGGCATCGTTCATGGAAGGTCGTCCTGATCTGCTGGCGAAGGGAAGCGCGGCCTCAAGGCCATGCGACGAAGAGGGGAGAGGTCGGCCGGTCTCGCTCCGCCGCCGGGAGACCCGTCGCGGCACAAGCGGGACAGACGGTTCGCGGCTGCCGGAAGCCTCCCGGCAGCCTTGCTTGAAGCGGCCATCGGCAACGGCCGCCGGACATCCTGGGCGATCGGCGTGCCGATCCGCCTTGGGAATGCGGACCGCAGCCCAGCGGACGGCATCCCCTTAGCCCCGAGGGCGGTATCCCTTGGGAAACACCGGTGAATTTGTCTGCGAGCCTCGTCGCCGGACCGGCAATGCCGGCTTGACACCGCCGCTGTTTCCGTCGACTGTATACTGAATTAAATCGACGGAATGACGATCTGTCCAGAGGCGATGCATTCTTTCCGCTCGAAATGACGGTTCGCCTCCTCCCAGGCGAGCGGTTGGTTCGGGCAGGCGCGGCGAGTGTCGGGCCGAGGCGGGAGTTCATCGGCAGGAAGGCCATGCAGGCGCCGTGATCTCGCGGCGGCGGCCTTTTTGCCCTGCCTGCGCTGCGGTGGCGCCCTTGTGTCCCCGCCGTCGCATGCGCCGGTCCCTCGCGGGCGGATTTTCGGCCCTTCGTTCCTCTCCCGGTCCGCCACGATGCGCCCCGGGGCCTCAAGACTGCCTGTTCCGCCATCCAGCCCGGAGGTCCGATGGAACTCGATGCCCCGACCGTGATCCGGATGCCGGACATCCTCGGACGCGAGCTCGTGCATCCGCTGGAGCGCGAGATTATCCGGATGCGCTTTCCGCCCGGCATGCGGCTGGTCGAGGAGGAGATTTGCCGCCGGTTCGGCGTCAGCCGCTCGCCGGTGCGCGAGGCGCTGCAGGTGCTCGCCTCCCGCGGTCTCGTCGAGCGGCGGCCGCGGCGCGGCATGTTCGTGATGGAAATGACCGTCGAGCGCCTCGACGAGATCTACGCCTGCCGGGGACCGCTCGAGGGGCTGGCCTCGGAAGGCGTGGCGCGGAGGGCGACGCCCGAGCTTGCGGCTTCCCTGCAGGGGCTGGTGGACGAGATGGCCGGCGCCGGGCGCGACGGCCGCAAGGAAGCGGCCTTCGACGCCAACGTGGCGCTGACGGACCTGCTGCACGCCCACTGCGGAAACGCGACCCTGCAGACGATCCTCAAGGACCTCGACACCCAGGCATTGCGCTACCGGTATTATTGCTACCGAGAGAACGACGACATCATCGACATCGGCATCGAGGCGAACCGCCGGCTGGTCGCCGCCATCGCGGCGGGCGACGGCGCGCGCGCGCGGACCGTCACCGAGGGACTGATCGCACGGAGCTGGGCGCTGATCCGCGACGTGCTGGTCGCTCGCACCGCGGCGGATGCGACGGGCGCAACGGGGAGCGGTGCGGCGGGAGGCGGTGCGGCCTGACAAGGAAGGCGCGGGGCGCGCCGGGGTGGCGCCTTGCGGATATCGCCGGCAGGCGCGCGGCAGTCCGCTTCGGCGGGCTTCGTGCGTCCGGATCGGTTTCGAGAACGATTTCAATTCCAAGGAACGCTTCCGGCTTCGGCCGCAAGCCTCTGCGGCATCCGTTTCGGTTCCTCCGGCATCAGGCGGGGCGGCTCGGCCCCGCGCCGGTTCCGCAGCGGGTGCGGCAGCACGTCGAAGACGAGAAAGCCGGACACAGATCCGGCTCCGAAGACCTTTCAGAGATCGGGACAGGAGAAGACCAGCATGAAGACGATGATCCGTGCGCTCTGCCTCGGCAGCGCACTGTTGGCGGCGGCACTGCCGTTTGGCGGCGCGTTCGCAGCGGGCGACCCCATCCCCGTGGGCGTGATCGCCAACCTCACCGGCAACGACGTCAAGACCAGCGAGCAGATGGTGCGCGGCGTCGAACTCGCCGCCGACGCCATCAACGCGGCCGGCGGCATCGGCGGCCGGCCGGTGAAGCTGATCGTCGAAGACGCGGAATACAAGACCCAGGAAGCCCTGAACGCGGCGACCAAGCTCTACGACATCGACAAGGTCGATGCCGCGATCATGTTCGGCGGGTCGAGCCTGATGCTCGCCGTCGCCCCGATCGCCAAGGACAAGGGCAAGGTGATCATCAACACCTCGTCGAGCTCGCCGCAGCTCGGCAACTTCCCGGGCACGATCTTCTCGATCCTGCCGCTCGACGACATCGTCGGCAAGGAACTCGGCAGCTGGGTCGCCTCCAAGGGCGTCAAGACCGTCGCGTTCGTCGTGCCGAACAACACCTTCGGCACCGGTCTGATGGACGCCTCCGCCAAGGCGTTCGAGGCGGCCGGCGGCAAGGTGGTGGCAAAGGTCACCTACACCGAGGGCCAGCCGGACTATCGCGCCGACCTCCAGCAGCTCGTCGCGCTGAAGCCGGACGCGATCATCACCGCCGGCTACGGCGACGATTCCCGCACCGTGTTCAAGAACGCCCGCCTGCTCGGCCTCAACATGCCGTGGTACGCCGCCTATCCCTCGATCCTCACCGTTGAGGATCCGAAGTGGATGGACGGTCGCCTCGCCGGCGTCGACAATGGCGGCCTGTCCGGCGCCAAGGCCAAGGAAGTGGAAGCCGCCTACGCCAAGAAGTACGGCGACGGCGAGATGATGGCCCACGTCTATTACGGCTATGACGCCATGACCGTGCTCGCCAAGGCGCTGGCCGATGGCGGCAACCTCGCCGCGGCGCTGCCGAAGGCGATCTCCGGCTATGACGGCGCCACCGGCAAGATCGTGTGGGACGACCGCGGCCAGCGCATCGACCCGCCGATCGACATCATCGTCTATGAGGGCGGCAAGTTCGTCACCAAGGGATCGAAGTAACCGATCCTCTGCCTTGGAGGCCCGGCGCCGGCGCGCCGCGCCTCCTGCCGACCCCGGAACTCCGCGCCACCGCCGACAGCGGCTCATTCTTCGCCACACCCCGACTTCGGGCGAAGGAAGCCGCCGCTGTCCCGGCGGCGCGGAACCCGGCTTCCGGCAGGGTCTTCCGACGCCGCGGCGCCTGCCCACCGCCCCTGCCCCGCTGCGCCCGGGCCGCTGCCGTCTCCCTGCGCCCGCTTTGCGCGCGTCCGAACGTCGAGGTTTCGTGCTTCAGGTTCTCGCCAACTCCGTGATCTATGCGAGCGAGATCGCGATCATCGCGGTCGGCGTCGCGCTGGCCTATTCGATCCTGCGGTTCGCCAATTTCGCCCACATCCAGTATGCGGTCGCCGGCGGTTACATCTCCTATGCGCTGACCCAGGCCGGCCTTTCGATCGTTCCGGCCATCGCGATCAGCGCCGCCGCGACGGGGCTCGGCGCCATCCTGATCGACCGGCTGGTGTTCAGCCGGCTGCGGTCGACCTCGCCGGAAGGCAAGATGATCGTGTCGTGGGGCGTCGCCCTGCTGCTGCGCTCGCTCATCGCGGCGGTGTTCGGCGGCGGCGCGCGCGTGTTCGATGTCGAGATCGAGCCCGTCCAGATCGGCGACGTCATCGTCACCACCCTCGATATCGCCGTGGTGGCGACCACGGTCGTGGCGATGGCGGTGCTGCATCTCCTGCTTCAGCGCACCCGGCTCGGCACTGCGCTGCGGGCGCTCGCCTCCAACCGCGACCTCGCCGTCACCCGCGGCATCCCGGCGGAGCGCATGACGGCGCTGATGTGGTTCCTCTCCGGCGCGTTTGCCGCCATCGGCGGCACGCTGTTCGCGATGGAAACCCGGTTGCAGCCGTCCATGGATCTCGTGATCCTGCTGCCGGTGTTCGCCGCCGTCACCATCGGGGGCCTGACGAGCGCGCGGGGCGCTGTGATCGGCGCGCTGGTGCTGTCGCTCGCCCAGAACTTCGCCATCGCCATCGATTTCGGCTCCTGGCTGACCGGCACGCCCTGGTATCTGCCGACACAGTTCCGCGATGCCATTGCCGTCGGGGCGCTGGTGCTGGTGCTCATCCTCAGGCCGCGCGACCGCGTGGTCGGCGGCGCGCGATAGGGAGGCGGAGATGCTCGATTTCCTGGTCTTTGCCGTCACCACCGTCGCGATCTGGTCGGTGCTGGGCCTCAGCCTCAATCTCCAGTTCGGGCTGACCGGGCTCGTCAATTTCGGACAGGTGCTGCCGTTCGCGCTCGGCGCCTTCGCGGTCGCCTTCGCGGCAAGCCATGGCTTTCCGGTCTGGGCGGGCCTGATCGCCGGGGCTCTCGCGGCGATCGCGGCCGGGCTTCTGGTGCTGCTCCCCGTCGGCCGCCTCGCACAGGATTACTGGGCGCTCGTCACCCTCGGGGCGGGCGAACTGGTGCGGCTCACCTTCGTCAACGTTCCCGGGCTTGCCGGCGGCGTCGACGGCGCGTCGGTGCCGCGCATCGCCGATCCGAAGCTCGCGATGGCACTGGCGCTGGCGCTGTTCGCCGTGGCGCTCGCGCTCACCCTTCTCGTCGACCGCTCCCCGCTCGGCCGGATGCTGCGCGTGCTCAGGGAGGATCCGGTGCTGGCCGCCACTCTCGGCCGCCGCCCGCCGCGGCTCCGGGCCGTCGTCATCGTGGTGTCCTGGCTCCTCGCCGGGTTGACCGGCGTGCTCTACGCCCATGTTATCGGCTATGTCGCGCCGCCCTCGTTCACGGTCGCGGAGACCTTCATCGTGTGGACGGCGGTGGTGCTCGGCGGGCCGGGCTCCGTGCTCGGCGTCGTCGTCGGCACGGCGGTGGTGCAGCTTCTCAGCATCTCCACGCGCTTCTTCGCCCAGTGGAGCGGACTGCCGTTCGATCTGGTGGCGAACCTGCGTCTCGCCCTGTTCGGCCTCGTGCTGATCCTGATGTTCCTGTTCCGCCCGGAAGGGCTGATCCCCGAGCGCAAGGTGAAGACCAATGCTGTCGATCCGTGACGTCGCGGTTTCCTTCGGCGGTGTCGCGGCGCTCGGCGGCGTCGACCTCGACGTCGAGACGGGCCGCGTGGTCGGCCTCGTCGGTCCGAATGGCTCCGGCAAGTCCACCCTGCTCAATGTCATCGCCGGCGTCATTGTGCCGGATCGCGGCACGGCGGTGCTCGACGGCCATCCCTTGCCGTTCGGGCGGCCCGAAGGGGTGGCGGCACGCGGCATCGCCCGCACCTTCCAGATACCCCGCCTCGCCCGGCGGCTGACGGTCGCGCAGAACGTGATCGCAGGCGGCCGCGACCAGCCGGGCGAGAGCCTGGCTGCGCTGCTGTTCCGACCGGGAGCCGTGCGGGCCGCCGAGCGGCAGGTCACCGCGCGGGCGTTCGAGGTGATGCGGCGTCTCGGGCTCGACCACCTTGCCGACCATCCCGCCGGCGGGCTTTCCGGCGGCCAGCAGAAGCTGCTCTCCATGGGCATGGCGCTGATGGCCGACCCGGTGCTGATGCTGCTCGACGAGCCGGCGGCGGGCGTCAATCCGGTCCTGATCGAGCAGCAGGTGCGGTTCATTCGCGCGCTCGCCTCCGAGGGACGCGGCGTCCTCATCATCGAGCACAACATGGAAATGGTGTCGAACATCTGCGACCACGTCGTCGTGCTCGACGGCGGCAAGGTGATCGCCCGCGGCACGCCCGACGAGATCCGCCGCGACCGCGCGGTGATGCGCTCCTATCTCGGCGAGGTGGCGTGATGGCCGGAGCCTCCTCTGCGCCCGGGTCGGTGCTGTCGCTCGATGGCGTCGATGCCGGCTATGGTCCGCTCGTCGTGCTCGACGGCGCGACGGTGTCGCTGCACCCCGGAGAAGTCGCGCTGGTGCTCGGCGCCAACGGCTCGGGAAAATCGACGCTTCTGAAGACCATCATGGGCCTCACCCGTGTCTCGGGCGGCCGGATCGGGTTCGCCGGGACCGACATCACCGCCGCGCCGCCTCATCGCCGCGCCGCGCTCGGGCTCGGCTACGTGCCGCAGACCGGCAACGTGTTCTCCGATCTCAGCGTCATTGACAATCTTCGGATGGGCGCCTTCCTGCGCAAGGACGGCATCGAGCCCGCCCTGCCCGGCCTTGTCGACATGTTTCCGCGGCTCGGCGAGCGGCTTTCCGCCCGCGCGGGCGCGCTCAGCGGCGGCGAGCGGCGGATGCTGTCGATCGCGCTCACCCTGCTGCTCGATCCGCGCGTGCTGCTGCTCGACGAACCGTCGAGCGATCTCGCCCCGGCGACCGTCGATCTCGTCTATGAGGCGATCGCACGCATCCATCGCGAGCGCGGCATTCCGGTGCTGCTGGTGGAACAGAACATCGCCAAGGGCCTGTCGATCTCGGACCGGGTCGTCGTCATGGTGCGCGGCCGGGTCGCGGCCGAGATGGCGGCGGCCGACGTCGAGCCCGCCCGGCTGCACGATCTCTTCATGGACGGCGGCGTGCGCGTCGCCGGCTAGATCCTAGCCTTGCCGTCCGGATCCGACCGATCCGGACGGCGAGGCCCGATTTCGCGTGTTTGGCTTCCCGCCGCCGGCATGTCCGGCCGGAAGCGCTCCGAAGGAGACCTGTGATGCGGACCTTGATACACGGCGGCTATCTGATCACGATGAAGGACGGCAAGGCCGATGTCGTCACCGACGGTGCCATCGTCATCGAGGGCGACCGGATCGCGGCGGTCGGTGGCGACATCGACATCGCCGTCGAGAAGACGCTCGCCGACGAGGTGATCGACGCCCGTGGCCGCGCGATCCTGCCGGGCTTCGTCAACACCCACACCCACGTCGCCGGCGCGCTTTCGAAGGCGCTGACCGAGGACGTGCCAACCTTCGGCGGACCGTTCCGCATCGCGCTCGGCATGCACGAGAACGTCATCACCCCGGAAGACATGCTGCTGCCGGGTATGGTGCATGCCATCGAGATGCTGAAGACCGGCACCACCACCATCAACGAATGCTGGTGGAACCAGCCGCAATCGGCCCGCATCGTCGAGGCGACCGGCCTGCGCGGCATCGTCGCCTCGGAAATCCGCGAGGTGGATTCCTCCCGCATCGGCTTCGGCCGCTATGAGCGGGAGTGGGACCAGAGCCTGGTCGAGAAGGGCGTGGACGAGGCCATCGACCTTCTGGAGAACTGGCACGGCAAGGCCAACGGCCGCATCACCTGCCGCGTCGCGCCGGACGGGCCCGACCGGCTGCGGCCGGAGACGATGGGCCGGCTCGGCGAACTCGCCCGCAAGTATGGCGTCGGCCTCCACACCCACCTCTGCGCCGTGCCCGGCGAGAACGAGTTCATGCTGAAGCTGTGGGGCAAGAAGTCGATTCCGCTGCTGCGCGATCTCGGCATGCTCGGCCCGGATTTCATCGGCGCCCACTGCGTCTACATGGACGACGAGGACATCGAGATCATGGTGGAGACCGGCGCGTGCATGTCGCACACCGCCTATCTCTGCGGCAAGCGCGGCTATTATCCGCCGATCAAGAAGATCTACGATGCCGGCATGAACGTCGCGCTCGGCTCCGACTGGCTGTCGAACGACATGTTCAACGTGATGCGCGCCGGCATCCTGATCGCGCGCGTGCTGACCGGCGGCGTGGCGATCCGCGATGCCGAGGACGTGCTGCGCATGTCGACCTATGACGCCGCGAAATGCCTCGGACTGCTCGACGAGGTCGGTTCGCTGGAGACCGGCAAGAAGGCCGACGTCATCCTGGTGGACATGACGACGTCTTGGGTCAATCCGCTGCGCGTGCAGAACATCGTGACGAACCTCGTCTACAACGCCAACGGCGGCGATGTGACCCATGTGTTCGTCGACGGTGAATGTCTCGTCGCCGACAAGCAGTTGAAGAAGCTCGACGAGCGCGAGCTGATCGCCGAGGCGCAGAAGGTGGCCGAGGACGTGTGGCGGCGTTCCGAATATCTGTTCGCCGCCGAGGGCAGGCCGTAATCGCTCGGCTGACGTGCGTTTCGACCGGGTTGGCACATCCGGTCGAAGCGCCCGGACCGTCGAATGCCGGGCTGCGGCGGCGTCAGCTCTTCCCGGGTGTCAGCCGCAGCAGCCGGCCGTCCTCGGAATCCTCGATCAGCCAGACCGCGCCGTCCGGCGTGACGGCGACGTCGCGGATTCGGTTGCCGAGATCCCAGCGGTTGACCTCGCGGCCGGAACCGTCCGCGTCGACCGTGACGCGGACGAGGGCGGTGGCGGCGAGGCCGCCGATCAGCGCAGACCCGCGCCACTCGGGAAACATCCGGCCCTCGTAGAACACCAGCCCGGCGGGCGCGATCACCGGCGTCCAGTAGACGGCGGGGGCGGCGAACTCCGGGCGGGTGTCGTGGTCCGGGATCGGCGTGCCGTCGTAATTGTCGCCGTTCGAGACGATCGGCCAGCCATAATTGCGCCCGGGCAGGATGAGGTTCAGTTCGTCGCCGCCGCGCGGGCCCATCTCGTGCAGCCAGAGCCTGCCGTCGGGCGCGAAGGCGAGGCCGTAGGGATTGCGGTGTCCTTCGCTCCACGTCTCGGCACGCACGCCGCCGGCCGAGGCGTTGGGGTTGTCGGCCGGGGTGGAGCCGTCGAGGTTGAGCCGCAGCACCTTTCCGAGCGGCAGGTCGGGGTTCTGGGCGGTCTCCGGCCTCATGCGGTCGCCGACCGTCAGAAACAGGTGCTGCCCGTCCGGCGAGAACGCGATGATGCCGCCGGGCTGGCCGCCGCTGCCGGCCGGTCCCTGCCGCCACAGCGTCGTGAGGTCGGCGAGGCGCAGGCTGGTCTCGCTGCCGGCGAGCCGGGCGCGGGCGAGCACCAGCCCGCCGCCGCCGGATGTCGGCTCCACATAGGTGAAATAGACCGTTCGGTCCGTTGCGAAGCGCGGCGAGATCGCCATGTCGAGCAGGCCGTTCTGGCCGCCATAAAGCACCTTCGGCACGCCGCGGACCTCATGCCGCGTGCCCTGCTGGGTCACGAGATAGAGGCGGCCCGGCTTCTCGGTGATGAGAAGGCGGCCATCCGGCAGAACGGCGATCGCCCAAGGCGACGAGAAGGTCGCCACCGGCGTCACCTTGAACGGGCGCTCGGCATCCGGCTTGTTGGTGCCCGCGTTGACCGAGCGGACCGGGGTCTGCGCCGAGGCGGACCCGGCGGCCACGAGGGAAGGCACGGCGATGCCGAGGGCTACGGCGAGCTTGATCGCGAGAGCGGTGCGACACTTGAGAGCGGTGCGAGACTTGGCGGACAACAGGCGTGCTCCCTCTATGGCCCTGATGCGGCGGGCGACGCGACTATCGGCGACATGGGGGGCAACGCAAAGCCCCGATCCGGCGATCCATCACCGTTGTGTCCGCGCTGCCGGCGGCCGGCGCATTTCCTGGGATTGTTAAGAAAAAAGAAACCAAGCGTTTGAATCCAGTGCAAATTCTGGCTTGATGAAGCAAATTCTTCGCATCGATATAGGCCGAAATAACGGTCTCTTTGCGCCATTTCAGACCAAGCGAATGCGTCTCCTTGATTGCGACATAAATCCGGTGCAGATTTTCCGCCATCGCCGCTCCGAACTGTAGGAGACGGATTATGTCGAAACCTAATCGCGCGACCCTGATCATCGGCCATGACGCCGCTATTCCGGTCGAATACGACATCGAATTCAAGTTTTCGGATCAAGATGACAGCCTGAGCCGTGGCACCGTGTTTGGCGACTTTGAAGCGCTCTACAATGCCGTCGGCCGGAAGGATGTATTCCTCGACATGGACAATGTCCGCATGAGGATCGTCGTCCACTCCCCACCCGATGGTCACGGTGCACCGTTCACCAACCATGGTGTTGTCGGCCCCACGGAAGGTTAGCCATCGGCCGGATCAGCATATCCGGCCTCTTTCCGCGCCCTGAAGCTTCGCTTCAGGCGCCTTGTCCGCTTTTCTCTCATTCTGGAAACGCGGCGTGCCGGCAACGACCGGCGCGATCGGATATGGCTTGGGCGGTCGCCCGTATTCGTGCGGCGCCGCCACGGCTGCATGATGACGGAGCCGCTCGTGCGCGCCCCGTCATGCGCCTGACGGAGACGCCTCCCCTGAAATGCCCCGCGGCGATCGTCACATTTCAGCCGGAGCGTCGTTCCGACAACATCCCCCACGACCTACACTTTCGAGCACCCGCACGGTCCAGCCGGCTGTCAGTCCGCTTGCGGCCGGATGCCGTCTGTGCCGGGGCGATTTCACGTTGCGAGTTTCCACCCACCGCGCGAGCGCCGTGACGCGCGCCCTCCGGCATCGGGACGTTCCCTGTCCCGGCTCGGCGGCCTTTTGTCGGCGCTGCGCCCGTTCTCCGGCCGGTGGCCTTCGAAACCGGGCGGGCGGGTGTGGTGTTGTGGTATCACAACGGTGCCGTTCAGCGCGTGCAGGGTTGCGGCCCTGTTCCATGTTCCGAACGGCCACCGTTTTCGGTGCGCCGGGGCGACCCGGCGTGCCGATGCCCCGAGACCTCTGGCAGGGAATGCAGGATGAACAAGCTCAAGGTCGCCGTGATCGTCGGAAGCAACCGGCGGGACTCCATCAACCGCAAGCTCGCGGGAGCGCTGGTTCCTCTCCTCGGCGAGCGGGCCGACGCCGGGTTCGTGCAGATCGACGACCTGCCGATGTACAACGCCGATCTCGAGGGCAGCCGTCCGGAGACCGTGAACCGCTTCACGTCCGAAGTTGCGGCGGCGGATGCGATCCTCGTCGTCACGCCGGAACACAACCGGTCGCTGCCGGCGGTCTTGAAGAATGCCATCGACTGGGGCTCCAAGCCGTCCGACCACAATGTGTGGAAGGGTAAGGTCGTCGTCATCACCGGCACCTCCCCGGGTGCCATCGGCACCGCCGTCGGCCAGCAGCACCTGCGCCAGATCCTCGGCGACCTCGGCAGCCTCATCGTCGGCGGCGAGGCCTATATCGCTTTCAAGCCGGACCTGATCGGCGCGGACGGCCGGATCGCCATCGAGGGCACGCGCGCGTTCCTGCAGGCCTATCTCGACAATTTCCTGTCGATCGCCGGCAAGATCGCCGCTCCGGCCTCCGTCGCCTGACGGGGGCCGGCCTCACTCCTCACCCTCTCCGCCCATGGCCGCCTGCGTCCGGCTTTCGCGGGCGACGGCGAGCCAGGCGCGGGCGGCATCGGAGAGATAGCCGCCCCGTCGCCAGATCATTGCCATGGTCCAGTCCGTGCCGGGTTCGTCCAGCGGAACGGCGCGGACGGCCGGATGCGCGCGCTGCGCCGCGATCAGCCGCGGCAGGAACGCAACGCCGACGCCGGCGCCGGCCAGCGCCACCAGGAAGTCGATCTGGCTGCTGCGGGCCGCGATTTCCGGTTCGAATCCGTGCCGGCGACAGGCCTGGAACAGGATGCGGTTCAGGGCGAAACCCTGTTCGAACAGCAGGAACGGCAGGCCTCGCAGCCCGTCGAGACCGATCTCGTCGGCGTCTGCCAGCGGATGGCTGCGCTCGACGAGAGCGACCAGCGGCTCGCTGCGCATCTCCAGCCACTCGAACTCGTCGGCCACCGGCAGCAGCGAGGCCGCGAGGTCGACCTCGCCGGCGCGCAGGATTTCTTCGAGCCGGTCGCTGCCGTGCTCCACAAGCCGGATGTCGATGCCGGGATAAAGCTGGCGGTAGATCGCGAACAGCGGCGCGAACAGGGTGCTGGAGCCGATCGGCGGAAGGCCCAGCCGCAGCGTCCCGCGCTTGAGGCCACGGATTTCGGCGAGCTCGGCCATCAGGTCGTCGCGGTCGGCGAGCAGCCGCAGGCCCCGGCGGTAGACCGCCTCGCCGGCCGCGGTCGGCGTGCTGCGGTGGCCGATGCGGTCGAGAAGCGGCATCCCGACCTCTTCCTCGAGCTGTTTCACCGCCTTGCTGACCGCCGACTGCGTGGCGAACACGGTGCGAGCCGCCTGGGAGAAGCCCCCCTGGCGGACCACCTCGACGAAGGCTCGGAGGGTCCTGAATTCCATTCCTATTCCATACAGGAATGAAATGTAGTCGAACAAGTCGTTATAAGAATGGCCTGTCCGCGCCTATATTGGCGGCGGAGAAAAGCCATGTCCCGTCGTCCTGCCCTTTCCGGTGCTCTGTCCCCTGTCCGTCGCGGTCTCATGCCGCGCCGCGCATCTCCCGTGCGCGTCGTCGGCGTTCGGCTGCGCCGTGCGATCCATCGCAGCCGCCTCGCGCAGATCGGCCTCCTGGTGATGTTCTGGCTCGCCGGGGATCTCGTCGTCGCGCTGACGGGGCTTCCGCTGCCGGGCAGCATCGTCGGGCTGGCGCTCGCCTTCGCCCTTCTCGCGAGCGGACGGCTCAGCCTGTTCAGCGTGCGGCGCGGCGCGGACTGGTTCCTGGCGCGGATGCTGCTGTTCTTCGTCCCGGCCGTTCTCGCCGTGATCGACCATCACGAGCTGTTCGGCCTCGTCGGGCTCAAGATCGTCGCCGTCATCGCCATCGGCACCGCAGCCGTCATGGCCACGACCGCGCTGACCGTCGACCTCTGCTGCCGCGGCGTTGTCCGCAAGGAGGAGACCGGCCATGATGCCGTCGTTTCCGGGCATTGAGTTTCCCGTCGCCGCTGTCGGGCACGCGTTGTTCTGGTCGGCGGCGACCATCGGGCTCTATCTCGCCGCGAGCCGCCTGCACAGCCGCTGGCCGCGCTGGTGGCTGATGCCGCTTGCGCTCGCGCCGGCCCTCCTTATCGCGCTGGTAACGGCGCTGCATGTGCGCTACCGCGACTATATCCAGGGCACAGGGTGGCTGGTGATGCTGCTCGGACCGGCGACGGTCGCCTTCGCGGTCCCGATCTACGAGCAGCGCGCGCTGATCCGCCGCCACTGGCCGGTGCTGCTGGCGGGGATGGTGGCGGGAAGCGCCACGGCGATGCTGTCGAGCTGGGCGCTCGCCACCCTCGTCGGGCTGGACGGAGCGCTGCGCCTGAGCCTGCTGCCGCGCTCGATCTCGACGCCGTTCGCGATGACGGTCTCGGGCGATATCGGCGGTATCCCCGATCTCACCGCGGTGTTCGTCGTGGCGACGGGCATCGCCGGCGCGGTGATGGGCGAGACGATGCTGGCGCGCCTTCACCTGCGCTCGTCGCTGGCGCGGGGCGCGTTGTTCGGTGTCGCCGCTCACGCGGCCGGAACGGCCAAGGCCCACGAGATCGGCCCGACGGAGGGCGCCGTCGCCGGCCTCGTCATGGTGCTGGTCGGGCTGATGAACGTGCTCGCCGCCCCCGTGCTGGCGGGGCTGCTGCGCTGAAGCGACGCTGCCCGAAGGCGCGGAATCGCCTTCAAAGCCAGTTCTCGGCCCTCACGCCCGGCATCCGCGCGAATTCCCGCATGTTGTTGGTGACGACGATCAGTCCTTCACTGCGGGCATGGCCGCCGATCTGCATGTCGTGGGGGCCGCAGGGCGTTCCGGCCCGCTCCAGTTCCGCGCGCACCTGCCCGTAATGCGCGGCCGCCTTGCCGGCGAACGGAAGCACCTCCAGCCGCGCCACGAAATGCGCGATCGCGTTCAGGTTCTCCACCCGCCGCGCCGATTTCTCTGCGCCATAGTGGAGTTCGCCCAGCGTGATGCTGGAGATGCAGAGCTGTTCCGCCAGCGCGTTGAACTTCTCGCGCACGGCCGGCGGATAGGTCTTCATCACGTAGATGCAGATGTTGGTGTCGAGCATGTAGGTCAGCATCAGAACGACTCGCGGTCCTCCGCCGCGGGCTGCTCGCGCTCGGCCATGAAATCGTCGCTGACGCGCGGCCCGTTGAGGAAGAGATCGTCCCACCGCCTGCCCTGGGGCACGATTACCCGGCTGCGGCCGATCTTGAGGATATCGACCTGATGCACGTCCTCAGGGAAGGCCACGGCCTTCGGCAGGCGGACCGCTTGACTGCGGTTGCTGGTGAACACGGTCGAACTGGTCATCGTCCCTGCTCCGCGACTGTGATATTCAACTGGGATATACGTACTCCCGGAGCCGGGAAGATGCAAGGATGCCGGCTACGCCATACCCGCGAACCGGGCGTTCAGCGTGTCGAAGGCCTTCTGGAACACGTCGTGATGCACGGTCGGGATCAGCGTCACGTCGTCCTCGGGCGAGGCGACCCAGTCCGCCGTCCACACCGCGAACGTGGTGCCGTCCGCCGTGACGGGATAGAGCCGCAGCCCGGCGTGATAGTTCAGCCACGGCATCGGGCTCATGTTGATCTTGTAGCGGAACGCGGTGTCGCGATCCGAGAGCCAGGTGAGCTGCTCGTGCAGCCGCCCCTCCCCGAACAGGAAGTCGCGAACCCCGCCCACCTTGTCACAGCGCGCCCCGTCCAGCATGGTCATCGCGCGGATATCGGGATGCCACTCGGCCATGCCGGCGAAGTCGCGGACGGCCGCCCATGCCACGTCGAGCGGCGCGTTCAGCCGGGAAGCGCAATAGACCTTGGCCGGCCGCAGCCCCTGCCAGCGCGGTCCGGCCGGAGCCGACGGCGCCCTCTCTCCCAGTTTCGCCGCGATCGCGGCGAGGCCGCCCGCGAACACGGCGTTGGTGACGATATCGGCATATTTGCCGGCATCCTCCGGCGCTTCGTCGAAGGTCGCCTCCCAGATCGCCAGCGTTTCATCGCCTGTCGTCAGCGGCAGCAGTGTGAACCGCGCCTCGTAATTCGCCACCGGGAAGGCGGGCGTCTCGAAATTGTAGGCGAAGCGGTAGCGGCTGTCGTCGAGTTCGAGCAGCCGCTCCCGCACCAGCGTGCCGTCGCCGAGGTGGAACGAGCGCACGCAGCCGACCACGTCGGCATCGAGCCCGTCCTCGATCACGCTGTCGACGATCCCGGGATTCCATCCGGGCATGCCGTCGAAATCGCGCACGAGCGCCCAGACCGTTTCGACCGGCGCGGCGATGATGCGGCTCGCAAAGGCTTTGGCCATTGTGTTTTCCTCCCTGGTCGGCCGCCCGCGCTCAGCGCGAGATGGCCTTGAAGCGGCGGGTCTGCTCGGTCATCGCCTGTTCGGTCGGCAGGCGCTCCATGCTGCTGGCGCCGTAGAAGCCGTGAATCCCCTCGCAGCGGGCGAGGATGTAGGCGGCATCGTCCGGCTCCGCGATCGGCCCGCCGTGGCAGAGCACGATGACATCCTTGCGCACCGACCGCGCCGCGGTCGCGATGGAATCGATCCGCGTGACGCAGTCGTCGAGCGTCAAGGCGGTCTCGGCGCCGATGGCCCCGCCGGTGGTGAGGCCCATGTGCGCGACGATGATATCGGCACCGGCCCCGGTCATCGCCCGCGCCTCGTCGTCGTTGAAGACATAGGGCGTGGTGAGCATGTCCTTTGCGTTGGCGAGGCGAACGAGATCGACCTCGAGCCCGTAGCTCATGCCGGTCTCCTCGAGGTTTGCGCGGAACATGCCGTCGATCAGCCCGACGGTCGGGAAGTTCTGGATGCCGGAAAAGCCGATCGCCTTGATCTGGTCGAGGAAATAGTCGAACGGGCAGAACGGGTCGGTGCCATTGACGCCGGCGATCACCGGGGTGTGCTTCACGACCGGCAGCACCTCCTTCGCCATGTCGAGCACGATGTCGTTGGCATTGCCGTAGGCCAGCACGCCGGCGAGCGAGCCGCGCCCGGCCATGCGGTAGCGGCCGGAATTGTAGATCACGATCAGGTCGATGCCGCCGGCTTCCTCGCATTTGGCCGAAAGGCCGGTGCCGGCGCCGCCGCCGATGATCGGCTGGCCCCGCTGCATCATGTCCCGGAACTTGGCGAGGAGGGTCGAGCGTTCGATGCGTGCCATGTCAGACTCCAGGGCTCAGAGGCCGGGTGCGACGTCGCGGAAATGGGCGACGAGCGCGTCGGCGAATTCCGGGTCGTTGATGTGGTGGGGAAGGCGGATCAGGCGGCGCTGCGCCGTCGGCCGGACGGTTTCCTCCAGCGCCGCGAACAGGGCGGCGTCGGCCTCGGGGTCGTGGAACGGTGCGCCGGGTGCATCAATGGCGGAAACGCCGCCTTCGGGGATGAGGAAGCGCACTTCGCCCTCGCAGGCGTTCAGCCGCTCGCCGATCCAGCGGCCCATGGCGGCGTTCTCCGCCGGCGTGGTGCGCATCAGCGTCACCTGCGGGTTGTGGATGTAGAACAGCCGGTCGGCATAGGCGGCGGGCACGGTATCGCGCGCGCCGAAATTCACCATGTCGAGCGCGCCGCAGGAGCCGACATAGGGCAGCCGGGTCCGCGCCACCGCGCCGAACCGGTCGGGCGTGCAGGGGAACACGCCGCCCATCAGGAAATCGCACACCTCCGTCGTGGTCACGTCGATCAGGCCTGCAAGCAGGCCGGAATCGGCGAGCTTCTCCATCGACTGGCCGCCGGTGCCGGTGGCGTGGAACACGAGGGCATCGATCTTTTCCCCGAGCCGCGCTGACACCTGGTTCACGCACGCCGTGGTGACGCCGAACATCGAAAGCCCGACCGCCGGCCGGCTGTCGGTGGCCCGCGGCGGTTCGGTGCGCGCCATCCCGGCGACGGCATGGGCAGCATTGGCGAGGATGGTGCGCGAGATGCGGTTGAGCCCGGCAAGATCCGTCACCGAATAAACCATGGCGATATCGCTCGGCCCGACATAGGGCGCGACGTTGCCGGAGGCGACGGTGGAGACGATGAGCTTCGGCAGGCCGATGGGCAGTGCGCGCATGGCGGGGGCGACCAGCGCGGTGCCGCCCGACCCCCCGAGCCCGATGACGCCGGCAATATCGTCCTTAGCGGTCAGGAACCGCTCGAACGCCAGCGCCATCGCGCTCACCGACCGGCCGCGATCGCCGGTGAAGACCGCGCCCGGCCCTTCCGGATGCCAGCTCGCCACTTCGGACGCCGGAATGTCGACGCCTTCGGCGGCATCATGTGTCGAAAGGTCGACCAGCACGGCCGGGATGCCCTCGGCCACGATCATCGCCTTCACATAGGCGAGTTCCTCGCCCTTCGTGTCGCATGTTCCCGCGACATAGACCCGTTTCATGGCGTTCTCCCGACTGTGTTTCTTATGTCGGCCATCAGTGAGCGCTCACGCCGAGATAGCGGCGCTGCATGTCTTCGTTGCGGGCGATCTCATCGGCGCCGGTTTCGAGCGCGATGCGGCCGTTGACCATCACCAGCACCCGTTCCGCAACGCTGACGGCGACCGAGAAGTTCTGTTCGACGAGGAGCAGGCCGACGCCCTCGCGGTTGATCGTGTGCAGCAGCTCGACGACGTGGTCGACGATGACCGGCGCAAGGCCCTCGGTCGGCTCGTCCATCACCAGAAGCACGGGGTTCAGCAGCAGGGCACGGGCGATCGCCAGCATCTGCTGCTCGCCGCCCGAAAGCTGGGCGCCGCCGTTGCCGCGCCGCTCGGCGAGGCGCGGGAAGGTGTCGTAGACCCGCTCGATGGTCCACCGCGCGCCCGCCGCCGCGTGGCCGCGCGGTGCGGTCAGCACGAGATGTTCGTGCACCGACAGCGACGGGAACACGCGGCGTCCCTGCGGCACATAGCCGATGCCGGCGCGTGCGATCCGGACCGGTCGCTGGCCGGCGAGGTCGCGCCCCGAGAGCGCGATGCGCCCGGCGCGCGCCGGCGTGAGCCCCATGATCGCCTGGCACAGCGTGGTCTTGCCCATGCCGTTGCGCCCGATGATGGAAAGCGGCCCGCTCGGCAGGCGCAGCGATACGCCCTGCAGCACATGGCTGGCGCCGAGATAGACGTCGAGACCGGCGACGTCGAGAAGGGGAACGGCGGGATCAGGAGACATGTTTGCCCATGTAGATGTCGTGCACGGTCTGATCGGCCTCGATCTCCCGCGGCGTGCCCCCGGCGACCAGCCGCCCGTTGTGCATCACGCTGACCTGGTCGACAGCCCGCAGCGCGATGTCCATGTCGTGCTCGATCATCACCAGCGTGATGGAGCGCGGCAGTTCGAGGAGCAGCTTCAGCAGCATCTCCCGCTCGCGCGGCGAAAGGCCGGCCGCCGGCTCGTCGAGCAGCAGAAGCCTCGGCTCGCCTGCGAGCGCCATGGCGAGTTCAAGCTGCCGGCGCTCGCCGTGGGACAGCGTCGCGCAGAGTGCGCCGAGCACCGGCGTGAGGCCGAGACGCGCGGCGAGCGCTTCGGCCTCGTCCATATGGGCACTACGGCTTGCCGGGCGTGCCACCGACATCCGTCCGCCCGCGACCCCGCGCACCGCGAGGAACAGGCTCTGGCGCACGGTGAGGCCGACGAACATCAGCGAGGTCTGATAGGTGCGGCGCAGACCCGCCCGCACCCGCCGTTCCACCGAGAGGCCGGTGACGTCGCGGCCGAACATCACGATCCGGCCCTCGGAGGGCGGGAGGTCGCCGATCACGAGGTTGAACAGCGTGGTCTTGCCCGCGCCGTTCGCCCCGAGGATCGCCCGCCGCTCGCCCGCCGCGACGGTGATGGTGACGTCGCGCACGGCCTGCAGTGCGCCGAAGCGGCGTCCCACGCCCTCGATGGAGAGGGCGTGGGGGGTGGCCGTAGCCGTGTGAGGAACTGCGTTCATCGGGCTCACGGGCAGGAGGGATTGTCGCGCGAGGGGCTGCCGAGCTTGGCGTAGGCCGCCTCCGACAGACCGAGATATTGGTTCACGTCCGGCACGCTCTTGACCGGGCTCGTGGTCAGCACGCCGTCCTTCTCGACGATCTCGTTGATGAAGATCGTCGCGCTCGCCTGACGGTTCTTGTTGATCGAGACCGGGCCGGTGGGCGTCTCGAAACTCAGCGTGTCCAGCGCCTTGCGGTAGGCGGCCGCGCCGTCGGACAGATCGCCGTTGACCTTCTCAAGGCCGAGCAGCGCCGCCTTGGTGCTGACATAGTAGTTGAACGCGAACAGCGAAGGCGACGGCAGCCCGTCCGGGAACTTCTTGCGGTAGGCGGCGACGAAGTCCTTCCAGGCCGGGCTCGGATCGTTGTCGGAGATCGGGCCGGAGGAAAGCACGCCCGGCAGCATGGCGCGGGCCGGACCCTTGGCGGCGAGTACGGTCTGGTCGACGGTAATGGAGCCGCCGATCATCGGCAGTTCGCCGCCGGACTGCGCGTACTGGGTGAGGAAGTTCACGGCGTCGGCACCGCCGAGCACCACGAACATGCCGTCGACTTCGCCCTTGGCAGGAAGCTGGGCGATCACCGAGGAGAAATCCTTGGTGCCGAGCGGCACGAAGTACTTGTTCGGCACCTTTCCACCGGCGCTGCAATAGGTGCCCATGAAGCCGAAGATCTGGGCATAGGGGAAGGAGTAGTCCTCGGAGACGACGACGACGTTGTTCCAGCCCTTCTCCTTCTTCATGTAGGTGCCGAGCGCGGCGGTCCACTGAGCGCCCTCGGTGTTGAAGCGGTAGAAGTTCGGCGCCGGATCGACCAGTGTGGTCTCGATCGCGGCCGACGAACCGTTGAAGAAGGTGATGTTCGGCACGGTCTTGGCGTAGTCGCGCAGGCGAATGCCCTCGCTGCCCGACAGCGGGCCGACCACGATCTCGACCTTGTCCTGCTCGACGAGGCGGCGCACCGACTGCAGCGCGACGTCCGGATTACCGTCGGAGGAGGCCTTGATGAACTCGATCTTCTTGCCGGCCACCTTGTAGCCGACCTCGGAAAGGGCGAGTTCCATGCCGCGGAAGGAGTCCTTGCCCGGCTCGGCGAACGGGCCTTCCAGCGTCGTCAGGCCGCCGATGCGGATGGTGTCTTCGGCGAGCGCCGGGACCGACGTGAGCGCGGTGGCGGCGAGCGCGCCGGCGAGGCCGCCCACGAGGGCGAGGCGGCGGGTGATCTGGATGGGCATCGTGTTCCTCCGTTTCAGGTTTTATCGTTGGCGGCATCAGGCCCGGCGACGGCGTCGGCCGCCGGGCCGGTCTTTCGGGATATCGGCGCGGCCAGCGCGCGCACGCGGCGGACAAGACCGGTCACGCCGTCGGGCGAAAACAGCACGACGCCGAGAAAGATCAGTCCGATCAGGGTGTTGAAGCGCTCGCGGTCGATGAAATCGATCGCGAAGTTCTCCACGACGACGAAGAGCAGCGCGCCGACATAGGCACCGATGGGGTGGCCGAGCCCGCCGAGGACCGCCGCCATCAGGACGTCGATCGTTGGCACCAGCGCGATGGAGCCGGGCGAGATCGAGCCGTTCAGCCACAGGCCGAGTAGCCCGCCGATGCCCGCGATCAGCCCGGACACCCCGAACGCCGCGACGCGAAGGCTGGCGACGTGATAGCCGAGCGCGGACAGGCGGCGGGGATTGTCGCGGGCCGCCTGCATGGCGAGGCCGAACGGCGTGGTGGCGAGATAGGTGACGAGCGCGTAGCAGGCGGCGGCACCGCCGAGGCAGAGCCAGTAGAAGGCGCGCGGCGCCGCGAAGGACTCGCCACCGACGACGGGGGCCGCGACCTGGGTGAAGCCGGTGAAGCCGTTGAACAGCGCGTAGTTCTGCAGGGTGAGGTAGTAGAAGCCCATCGCGATCGCGAGCGTCAGCATCAGCGTGTAGATGCCGCTGGTGCGTACCGCGATGAGCCCCACGAGGAGACCGGCGCAGGTCGCGAGGACGAGTGCGATGACGACGGCGGCCGGCATGGGCAGGAGCAGGCCGACGCCCGCCACCGGCGCCGTGAAATAGGCGACGGCGTAGCCGGCGACGCCGGCCAGCGCCATCTGGCCGAGCGAGAGCATGCCGCCATAGGCCGCGAGGAAGACGAGGCTGAGCGCGACGGTGCCGAGCCCGAGCGTGCGGCCGCCGATCTGCTGCACCCAGAAATCGTTGGCGACGAACGGGACGGCGACGAGCGCCAGCAGCACGAGGGCACGGAGTGCGGAGCGGGCCGTCATGTGGGCCTCCCCATCAGGCCCTGCGGCCGCACGGCGAGCACCGCGACCATGATGACGAAAGTGTAGACCACGCCGTAGGTGGGCGTGTAGGCGAGGCCGTAGGTTTCGGCGAGCGCCACCAGCAGCGCGCCGATGGCGGCGCCCGACAGCGAGCCCATGCCGCCGACGATGACGACGATCAGCGACGACAGCAGATAGCGCGCATCCTCGCCCGGCGAGATCGACAGCACCGAGCCACCGATGACGCCGGCGAGACCGGCAAGCCCGGCGCCGATGGCGAACACGCCGAGAAAGACGCGGGGCACGTCGACGCCGAGGGCATCCAGCATGCGCCGGTCGTCGACGCCAGCGCGGATCAGCAGGCCGAGCCGCGTGCGGGTGAGCATCGCCCACAGGCCGATGCCGATCACCACCGCGAGGCCGATCAGCATCAGGCGCGGCATCGGATAACGGTTCACCACCGGCAGCGGCACGAAGCTGCGGAAGATCGCCGGCAGGTCGAGCTGGTAGGCGGTGCCGCCCCAATGCGCCAGCATCAGGTCGGCAAGCACGATCGAGACGCCGATCGCCGCCAGCGTCTGGCGCAGGTCCTGGCCCTGCATCCAGCCGAAGATGCCCTTCTGAAGCAGAGCGCCGGTCAGCGCCGCGACGCCCGCCCCGGCGATAAGCGCCAGAACCCATGAGCCGGACGCGACCGAGACCTCGTAGCCGACATAGCCGCCGAGCAGGTAGAGCGAGCCGTGCGCCATGTTCACGACGCGCATCAGGCCGAAGATCAGGCTGAAGCCGCTGGCGACGATGAAATAGAGCGCCGCGAGCGTAAGCCCGTTGAGGGTCACGGTGAGGAAAAGGCGCCAGTTGATGCTGGCTGCAAGCTCGATCATCGGCGCCTCCGGCCGGGCGCGGAGGCTCGTCCGGGCGCTTCGCGCGTCCCGCGATTCATGGGCTTTCTCCCTGATGTGCCGCGTCCCTTCAGTCGGGCGCTCGCTTTGCATCAGGGATCGCAAGAGCCGTGCCAGCTCAGGAGACAGGCAATTGCTGCCGATTCAGGCGAAATCCGGCGTGCGGAGCGGGTAAAAACGGGTATTATAGGCGTGAAGACCCCGATTTTACCCAATCTGACACGGATGCCGGATCATGCAGGGAGCGATCGTCGCCGAGCCGGCATCTTCGGCCGCCAGAGCCGCCGATTTCGCGGTGCTCGCGCCCTATCTCTCAGGCCTCTCGCCGGAACAGGCGGATATCGTCGGCCTGATGCCGATCGGGTCCGTGAACGAGAGGCTGCTCGCCGCGCTGCCGCCACAGGGCGACGCGAGCGCGGGCAAGCTCATCGCCGGGCTGTTCCTGTGCGATCCGTTTCTGGGCGGGCGCCGGCTGTTCGCCCGTCTGGCCGCCGCCGGCGTGCGCGGGATCGTCAACCTGCCGACCACCAATCTCATTCCGCCCGGTCCTTACCGTCAGGTTCTCAACGCCGCCGGCATCGACCCCGGTGCCGAACTCGCCGCGCTGCGCGAGGCGAGGGAAGCGGGGCTTCAGGTGATGGCGACGGTCGCCTCCTTCGACCAGGCGGCGCGGGCGGCCGAGGCGGGGATCCGGTCGCTGCTGTTCCATCCCGGCTCACCAACCGGCGAAGCCGCGCTCGATCTCAGGCTGGTGGAGGGCGTGCTCGCCTCGGTCGGCCGCATCAGGGCCATGCCCGGCGCGCCCCGGATCGCGCTCTATCGTCACCCCGGCTTCGGCGAGCGGATCGCGCCGGCCTGTGCTCTGGTCGACGACGTCGTCGACTGGGCGCTGCCGCCGCCCCGCGCCGGCGCCCGGCCGCTGTCAGCCGAGGCCGTATAGCCGCATCTTGTTGTAGAGGGTCTTGCGGGAGAGGCCGAGTTCCTGCGCCGCCGCCCCTCGCCGGAAGCGGTTGCGCCGCAGCGCCTCCAGAATCCATTCGCGCTCGCTCTGGGCGCCCGTCGCGGGCTGCGTGGCCGGGTGCACGGCGGCCTCCGATTCCTTCGCCTCAGCGGGGCGCAGCGCTTCTGCGAAGCGCGGGAGCTGGGCGAGCCCGATTCGGTTGCCGTCGCACAGGATCGCCGCGCGTTCGAGCACGTTCTTCAGTTCGCGAATGTTGCCCGGCCAGGAATGCGCCATCAACGCCCGCAGCGCGGGGCCGTCCACCGAATCGACGCTCTCGTTCACCGCCGGGACCGCCGATTGGAGGAAGTGCTCGACGAGCAGGGGAATGTCCTCGATGCGCTCGGCGAGCGAGGGCACGCGGATCTCCATCTTGTTGAGCCGGTAATAGAGGTCCTCGCGGAAGGTGCCCCGCGCCACCATCTGCGTCAGGTCGCGATTGGTGGCGCAGATGATGCGGACATTGATGCGCCGCGACTGGTTGGAACCCAGCCGATCCACCATGCCGGCTTCAAGCACGCGCAGCAGCTTGGCCTGCAACTGCGGTTCGAGATCGCCGATCTCGTCCAGGAACAGCGTGCCGCCGTCGGCCTCCTCGAACCGGCCGATCCGGGTTTTCGTCGCGCCGGTGAACGCGCCCTTCTCGTAGCCGAACAGCTCGCTCTCGAGGAGGTCGCGCGGCAGGGCGGCGCAGTTGACCGCGACCATCGCCCTTGCCGCCCGCCGGCTGCCCGCGTGAAGCGCCTGCGCCACCAGTTCCTTGCCGACACCGTTCGGCCCCTGAACGAGGACGGTCATGTCCGTTGCCGCCACCCGGTCGATCAGTTGCACCACCTCGCGCAGCGGCGGCGAGCGCCCGATCAGTCCGTATCGCCGCCCCTGACCGAGCACCGCATCCTGGATCGCCTCCAGCCGCCGGCTCAGCACATTGACGGATTTGTATTCGGAGGTGGCGCCGGAGACGGCAGCCTCCAGCGGCAGGCGGTCGATGGTCGACCCGCCGATATAGCCGTCCGCCTGCCCGGCCTGGCACACCGTCGCGGCGTTTTCCGGCGTGTCGATCGGCCCGCCTTCGACGACGCAGAGCACATCGGGCCGCCGCCGCCGCACGCGCTGGAAGATCTCGGAGGCGTCGGCCGCGGCCTCGTCGAGGCTGACCATGCTCGGCAGGCTGTCGCGGCCGCCGATGTTCCAGCCGAAATTGAGGCAGACGATATCGACGCCGGCATTGGCCATCAGTTCGGCCTGTTCGGCGGTGCGGGCGTAGCCGATGGCGATCAGCCCGGCCCGCTTCGCGAGCCGCAGCATCTCCACCTCGCGCTCGAAGCCGAGGCCGAGGCGGGCGAGCCCGGCCTGCAGCAGCGGATCGAGATGGATGGCGGTCGGGAAATTCGCCATGCCGGCGAAGCCCTCGCGCTTCACCTGCCCCACGAGGTCGGCGAGATCGGTGCGCGGATCGAACGCGGAGGCGCCGAACACGACGGGGACGGAGACCTTGCCGAGGATCTCGGCGCAGGCGAAGGCCGTCACCACCTCGTTGGCGTCATGGATCGGCAGCATGCAGGCGATCGAAGGCGCGCCCATCACGCGCACCCGCCCGGCATTCAGCGCCAGCAGGAAGTCGGCGCCGCCGCGCTCTGCCGCCTTGGCGATCATGCCCGTGCCGATCGCCGCGCCGATGAGAAAGGGTCTGCCGCCGGATTTTCCGTCGCCCGCCTTCGGCCAACCGGCGGCGCCGCGGGCGGCGACCTGAAGGGGACCGGATGAGAGCGTTGGCACGATGGCAACCCGTTCGCGAGAGGCGGATCGCCGGGAGGATACGCATTCGACGGAGATCGCGCCAGCGGGCGCCGGGCCGGAAGCCCGGTGCGCGCTTTCCGCGCCTCCTGTTCGCCGCGCCGTCTAGAGATCCATCGACTTGCGGGCGGCGGCCTTCGCTCTGGTCAGATGTTGCCGCGCCGCCTTGCGCGCGGCTTTCGCATCGCCGTTGGCGATGGCCTTGTAGAGTTCCGTCATCTCGGCGAGGCTGCCTTCCGCCCTGCCTTCGAGCGACATGGAGCGCCCACGGAAGAAGCTGATGCGCGCCAGCAGGCCCCGGTGAAGCTCTTCGAGAACGGGATTGCCGCAGTTCGCCAGGATGATGCTGTAGAATTCTGCGGCCGTGGTGACCCGCGCCATGCTGTCGTTGCTCGACGCTGCCTGCGCGAACGCGGCGAGAGAGCGTTCGAGCGCCTGCAGCTGCTCGGGCGGAATCCGGGCCGCGCAGCGTCCGGCCGCCTCCACCTCCAGCAGTTCCCGCACCTCGTAGATCGCGACCGCTTCATCCCATGAAAGTGAGGGAATCGACGGCCCGCGATTGGGGATTATCTCGATCAGGCGTTCGGCCTCCAGGCTGCGCAGCGCCTCCCGCAGCGAGGGCCGGCTGATGCCGAGCTGCGCGCACAACTGGCTTTCGACAAGCCGCGTGCCCGGTTGGAACAGCCCGGAAAAGATCGCGAGCCGAAGCTTGCCCACGGCCTCTTGCTGGACCGTTCGCGGCGAAATCTGCAGGTTCAACTCGGGTGGCATCGATCCCAGCTCTCAAACAGGAGGCGCACTCGACCACAGCCTATGCGAGCCGGCCGCGTTTGGATAGATGGCATCGCCATCTTCGTCTGACTTAAAGATTGCAAGACTGTCAGACAATCCGGTTGACGGTCGCTGGCAGGTGTGGTGATCTGAAGCCAGACAAACGGCGGCCAGGATAACGGATGTGGTAACAGCAGCGTCCCTCGATGTGCCCGTTTCGCGGCGCATCGACATCGGCGGCATCACCCTGAATGTCAGGGAAGCCGGCGATGGTCCTCTGATGGTGTTCCTTCATGGGATTACATCGAATTCGGCGGTGTTCGCGCCGCTGACTTCGGTGCTCTCCCGGCGGTTCAGAACGGTCTCCGTCGACCAGAGGGGCCATGGTCTCAGCGACAAGCCGGCGACCGGTTACCGCGCCCGGGATTTCGCGGCCGACATCGCCGGCCTGATCGAGGCGCTCGATCGGGGGCCGGCAATCCTGATCGGGCATTCGCTCGGCTCCCGCAATTCCGTGACGGCGGCGGCGGCCTATCCGCACCTCGTCCGCTCCGTCGTGGCGATCGACTTCACCCCCTATATCGAGACAGAGGTGTTCGACGCCCTGGAGCAGCGGGTCAACGGGGGCGATCAGCTGTTCGCCGACCGTGCCGCCGTCGAGACCTATCTCGCCCGCCGCTATCCGAACCTGCCCGCGGCCGCCATCAGGATCAGGGCCGAAAGCGGCTATCGGGCCGTGGACGGCGGGCTTCGCCCCCTCGCGGCGCCCGCTGCCATGGCCGAGACCGCGTCCGGACTGCGGGAAGAACTGGAGTCCGTCTATCGCGCCGTCGAGAGGCCCGTGCTGATCGTCCGGGGCGAGGTGAGCACGCTGGTGTCGGCTGCGGCTCTCGCCAAGACCGCCCGCCTTCGGCCCGACCTTCCGATCGTCGTCGTGCCGGGTGCCGACCACTACGTGAACGAGGTCGCGCCGGACATCACGCTGAAGGCGATCGCCAATTTCGTCGACGCCTGAGCGGCCGGCATTTGTGACCTCCGTGCGCCTGAGGCGGCGTACGGGAGGCAGCCGACTTGGCAGCCTGACCCTTCAAGACGTCCGGCGTCGCCGGGCGCCGTCGAACTTCGGCGTCCGCCGCTGGCGACGTTCGTAATTGATCCCATGACACGATAGACAGCAGGATCTCGAAAGATGGCCAACCCGAGCGCAGCATCGCACAGGACCCGTCGGGCCGAAATCGCAGGTGGAGGCTTCGCCGGTCTGACGGCCGCGATCGCTCTCAGGCAGAACGGCTGGGATGTCCGGCTTCACGAGAAGAGCCCCGAACTCAGGGCGTTCGGCGCCGGCATCTATCTCTGGCACAACGGCCTTCGCGTGCTCGAAGGGGTCGGCGCTCTGGAAGACGTGCTGAAGGGTTCGCACACGCCGCCGACCTACGAGACCTGGATGCACAACAAGTCGGTCTCGCGGGAAACCTTCAACGGCCTGCCCTGGCGCGTCATGACGCGCCAGCATCTTCACAACGCGCTGGTCAACCGCGCGCGTGCCGTCGGGGTGGAGCTTCGTGTCGATTCCGAGGCGGTTGCCGCCGATCCGGCAGGCCGGCTGACGCTCCACACCGGTGAGGTGCTCGAGGCGGACCTCATCGTCGGCGCGGACGGCGTCGGCTCCAAGGTCCGGGACTCGATCGGCTTCCAGCAGGACAGATGGATCTCCACCGATGGCATCATCCGGCTCATCGTTCCGCGGATGAAGCAGCAGCTCGGCGATGGCGAGTGGGACAACACCATCGACATGTGGAATTTCAGCCCCCGCGTGCAGCGCATTCTTTATTCGCCGTGCAACGCGAACGAGCTGTATCTCGGCCTGATGGCGCCGGCCGCCGATCCGCGGGGCTCGCGCGTGCCGCTCGACCTCGAAGTCTGGGTCGAGATGTTCCCCTTTCTCGAGCCCTGCCTCGTCGAAGCGGCCAAGCTTCAGACGGCGCGGTACGACAAGTACGAGACCACCAAGCTCGACAGCTGGACGCGGGGCAAGGTGGCGTTGCTGGGCGACGCCGCTCACGCCATGTGCCCGGCCCTCGGTCAGGGCGCGGGGTGCGCGATGGTGAACGCCCTGAGCCTCGCACAGGATGTCGAGGCGACCTCCTCAGTCGAGGATGCTCTCGATGCCTGGGAGAAGCGTATTCGCCCGATCACCGATCGCTGCCAGGCGATCTCCGGCCAGTACGCCGCCAATCGCTCCCTGTCGAAGGGCAACATGTTCACGCCGGAGGCGCTTGAAGCCGCCTGCTACGACCCGCTGCGCCGCATACCTTCATGGCCGCAGAACTGAGAGCCCGTCCGCTTGAGCCTGTCCCCTCCGGACCGAACCGGTCTGAACGGCAAGAATAGGCTCAAGCTTTTGAATCTGGAGCGATGTCTTGTCGATCTGTCGATCCCGTCAGATCGGAAGGCGCTCTGGAGCCTATCCCGTTCAGACCGAACCGGTCTGAACGACAAGGATAGGCTCAAGCTTTTGAATCTGGAGCGATTTCTTGTCGATCTGATGTTGCCATCAGATCGGAAAGCGCTCCAAGGCCCCACGCAACGCAACCATCAACATGCCCGGCCGCGCCCAGTCGGCGCACGCCTTGGGAGAGAAGAATGGACTATACGTCTGAAGTTGAGAGACATTACGACGTCAGGGGCTGGTATGCCACCGTGCAGGAAATCCGGCACGACGGCGGACAGCCGGGCGCGCCTCTCATCAAGGCCGCCGTCGGCTTGATCATCCGCAATCCCTACGCCGGCAAGTTCGTCGACAGGCTCGCCGAACTGACCGATCCGAGCCCGCTGATCGGCCACGCCCTGGGTGCCCGGGCGACCGCGCTGCTGGGTGGCAGGCCGGTCGAAAGCTACGGCAAGGGCGGTATCGCCGGCACGGACGGCGAGCAGGAGCACGTCGTGGCGTGCATCACCACCGTCTTCGGCAATCCGCTTCGCGAGGAAGTCGGCGGCGGACAGGCCTGGATCTCCTCCGTCAGCAAGGTGGCGGTCGCCGGAACCCCGATCGACATTCCGCTCGCCCACAAGGATGAACTCTACATCCGCTCGCACTACGACGCCGTCACGTTCCACGTGCCGGACGGCCCGCGCCCGGACGAGTTGCTGATCTGCGTCGCCGTCGCCTCGGGCGGCCGCGTGCATCAGCGCGTCGGCGGCAAGACCGTCGCCGACCTCAAGGCCGCCGTCTGACGCAGCGACGATCAAGGTCGGCAACACGTCAGCAACTCCAGAACGCGTGCCACCGGAAAGACTTCCTCATGCCTTTGAACATCAAAGACCTCAAGATTTCGTCCGCCGATTTCGAGCCCCTCGGCAGGCTGCGCGACGAACATGCCGGTGACAAGGGCAACGTGCTGCCCCGTCTTGCCATCTCCGGCGTTCCGGCGAGTACCCGCGAGCTCGCCGTCATCTGCCACGACCCCGATGCCCCGCTGCCGAACGGCTTTACCCACTGGACCGTCTACGGCATCGATCCGGCGACCACTGACCTCTCGCAGGCGCAGGAAAAATTCCGCGTCGGCCCCAATGGCGTCGGTGCGATGCACTATTACGGTCCCCAGCCGCCGGCCGGTCACGGCATCCACCACTACTATTTCTGGGTCTATGCCCTGGACACAGCGGTGGAAGGGACGCCGACCCGAGAGGAGTTTCTGGCGAAATATGCCGGAAACATCATCGAGCAAAACCGGATCGTCGGCCTCTACGAGAACGTCTGAGCTGCCACGCCCGCAGCCGCGGGCGCGATGTCGACGGATTTTTTGACAGGAGATCACCAGGATGGACGCGATGAGCCCTGCGCGCCAGACGGCATTCAAAGAGCTGGTCATCGGCACGAAGATTCTTCTGAACGAAGGAATATTGGACACGTTCGGGCACATCAGCGTGCGTGATCCCGAGGATCCGAACTATTTCTTCCTGCCGCAGAAAATCGCCCCGAGCCTGGTGACCGAGAACGATATCCAGCGCATCGACCTCGATGGCGAGACGGACGACAATCGGCCCTCCTATCTCGAGCGGTTCATTCACAGCGAGATCTACAAGGCGCGGCCGGACGTCCACAGCGTGCTTCACAGCCACTCGCCGGCCGTGATCCCGTACTGCTTCGTGGACCAGCCGCTCCGGCCGGTGTCGCACATGGGCGCCTTTCTCGGCGATGCGGTGCCTGTCTACGAGATCCGCGAGACGCGCGGCGACGCGACCGATCTTTTCGGCAACAGCCCGGATGTGTGCCGCGAGATCGCCGAGGCGCTCGGCCAGTATCCCGTCGTGCTGATGGCCCGTCACGGCGTCGTCAATGTCGGCAGCTCGATCCGGCAGGTGGTGTTCCGCGCCTTCTATCTCGAACAGAACGCGGCGGCCCAGACCGAGGGGCTCAAGATCGGCACGATCAAATATCTCTCCCCGGGCGAGATCGAGACGGCCGGCAAGCTCGTCGGGGCCCAGATCGACCGCGGCTGGGATCACTGGTCGCAGCGTCTTCGTCAGGCCGGCCTGCTCTAGAACTCGTCCGATCGGACGGTCTGTCTGATCGGAAGAAATCGCTGCCGATTCAATAAGTCGCGCATATCCCACGCGTTCAGGTCTCGCGCCGATCTGAACGGGCTCCGGCACGACCGCCGGCCGCAGCCGACGGCGGCTGCCGGCGGTGCTTCATCCGCAAGTGGATGCCGATCGGCTCTGAAACTGAAGAGCGCCACGCAGAGGACAGCGAAACGCACCATGCCGCACCGGGAAAGCTACGATTACATCATTGTAGGCGCTGGGTCGGCCGGCTGCGTTCTCGCGAACCGGTTGAGCGCGGATCCGAAATGCTCCGTGCTGCTGCTGGAGGCTGGCGGCTGGGATCGTGATCCGATGATCCACATCCCCCTCGGCTGGGGCAAGATCCTGACCGAGCGCCGCCACGACTGGATGTATTTCTGCGAGCCGGAGGACAATGTCGGCGGCCGCAAGGTCGAGTGCGCGCGCGGCAAGGTCGTCGGCGGCTCGTCCTCGACCAACGCGATGGCTTATGTCCGCGGCAATCGCGGCGACTACGATCGCTGGGCGGCGGCGGGTCTCGACGACTGGTCCTACGACAAGGTCCTCCCCTATTTCCGCAAGACCGAGACCTGGGAGGGCGGCGCCGACGCCTATCGCGGGGGTTCGGGACCGCTGCGGACGCAGTTCTGCCGCTACAAGGATCCCCTGATCGAGGCCTTCGCCGAGGCCAGCGTGCAGTCGGGATATCCCCAGACCCGCGACTATAACGGCGCGGAGCAGGAAGGCTTCGGCCGCCTGCAGATGACGATCTCGAACGGCCGGCGCTGCTCAACCGCGTCCGCCTACCTGCGCCCGGCCATGAAGCGCCCGAACCTGACGGTGCTGACGGACGCCATGGCCACCCGCGTCCTGATCGAAGGCACGCGCGCGACGGGCATCGCGCTCCGCCATCGCGGCAGCGACCGCAAGGTGCTGGCGCGGCGCGAGGTGCTGCTGTCGGGTGGCGTCATTAACACGCCGCAGCTTCTGATGCTGTCGGGGATCGGGGCGCACGAGGAGCTCGCCGCCCACGGCATCGGCACCACGCTGAACCTGCCGGCCGTCGGCAAGAACCTGCAGGACCACGTCTCTGTCATCCTGATGTACCGGCGCAAGGAGCCGGGACCGTTCCACCGCATGATGCGCGCCGACCGGATCGGGCTCGACTTCGCCCGGACCTACCTGTCGGGCAAGGGCTTTTCGGCGGACGTTCCGGGCGGCGTCGTCGCCTTTCTCAAAAGCGGGCCCGAGAGGCCGCTGCCGGACGTGCAGCTTCTGTTCACCGCAGCCCCCCTTGCGGCGTGGCCCTACATGCCGCCGATCAAGCAGCCCTTCCAGGACGGCTTTGCGACGCGTGTGGTGGCCACGCAGCCGGAAAGCCGCGGCTCGGTGAAGCTGGCCTCGGCCGATCCGCAGGCCGCACCCCTGATCCACCAGAACTTTCTCGCCTCGCCGAAGGACTGGCAGTCGCTGCGGGCCGGCTTTCGGGTGGCCCGGCAGCTGGCGATGCAGCCGGCGATGCAGCCGTTCATCAAGGCCGAGTTCTTCCCCGGCCCGACATGCCAGAGCGACGACGAGATCGACGAACATATCCGCCGCACCTCCATCACCGTTCACCACCCGGCCGGCACCTGCCGGATGGGGGCGGACGAGGCTTCGGTGGTCGATCCCGAGCTTCGCGTGCGCGGCCTTGCCGGCCTGAGGGTCGTCGACGCCTCGGTCATGCCCGACCTCGTCTGCGGCAACATCAACGCAGCGGTGATCATGATCGCCGAGAAGGCCGCGGATCTCATCGCAACATCAAACGCATACGGGACAGCGTCATGATCAGACGGATCGCCATCATCGGACTAGGCACGATGGGCCCCGGCATGGCCGCGAGGCTCGCGAGGGGTGGTATCGACGTCGTGGCCTATGACGTCGCCGCCGAGGCGATCGCGCGGGCTCCGGCGATGCTGGCCGCCGCCGATTCGGTGCTCGACGCTCTCGCGATCGGGGGGCCCGCCGCGGGGGGCGGCTCCGTGCGGCTGACCACCGATCTCGCCGACGCGGTATCCGGCGCCGATCTCGTGATCGAGAACGTTCCGGAGAACATCGCCATCAAGGCCGAGGTCTACCGCGCCATCGACGGCCTCATCTCCGCCGACACGATCGTCGCGTCCGACACGTCGGGGATTCCGATCACCAAACTGCAGGCCCACATCTCCAATCCCGGCCGGATGGTCGGCATGCACTGGTCCAATCCGCCGCACATCATCCCGATGATCGAGGTGATCGCCGGCGAAGCCACGGCGCCGGCGACGGTCGCGGTCATCCGCGACTTCATCCGCGGGCTCGGGCTTCTGCCGGTGCTCGTGAAGAAGGACGTTCCGGGCTTCGTCGAGAACCGGGTGCTGTATGCCCTGCTCCGCGAGGTTGTCGATCTCGTCGAGCGCGGCGTCATCGAGCCCGAGGATGTCGATACCTGCGTGTCCTGGGGCATCGGCTACAAGCTTGCCGTCGTGGGCCCCATGGCCCTGCTCGATATGGCCGGACTCGACATCTACAACTCCGTCTCGACGTTCCTGAACGAGGATTTGTGCGACCGGAAGGACGTCGCGCCGATGATCGGCCGCAAGATCGAAGCCGGCACCCTCGGCATCAAGTCCGGACAGGGGGTCTATTCTTATCCCCGCGACGGCATCGCGCAGCTCCAGCGCGACCGGGCGCAAAAGCTCGTCGCCATCCGCCGCATCCTCGAAGGGCGGGACTAGAGCCATGGCACCACGCGCACGACACACCACGCGCACGACGGAAATCCGGACAGAGACACGGTATTGCGGGCCGAGGCCATGAGTGAATCCGGCGCATCGGCGCATATTTCAGTCTCGAACGTCTCGGTCGATTTCGGCGGCAAGCAGAGCCGGGTCCGCGTCCTCAGCGGCGTCAACCTGAAGGTCCGCCGGGGCGGCTTCGCCAGCCTGATCGGCCCTTCGGGCTGCGGCAAGAGCACCTTGCTCAAGATCCTCTCGGGGCTGCTGACGCCGAGCGAGGGCACGGTCAGCGTGGCCGGCCTGCGTCCGCAGCAGGCCGTGCTCGAACGGCGCGTCGGCCTCGTCTTTCAGGAGGCGACCCTGATGCCCTGGAAGACGGCCCGGCAGAATGTCTGCCTGCTGATGGAGCTGTCGGACAAGGCCAGAACCCGGGCCGAGATCAACGACAGGGCGGAAGAGATGCTGCGCCTGGTCGGGCTGGGGCACGCGATGGATCGCTATCCCACCCAGCTTTCCGGCGGCATGCGCCAGCGAGTTTCCATCGCCCGCGCCCTCGCGCTCGATCCCGAGGTGCTGCTGATGGACGAGCCGTTCGGCGCGCTGGACGCCATCACGCGCGAGGAAATGTGCGCGTTCATTCTGGAGATCTGGCAGCGCACCGGGAAGACGATCGTCCTCGTCACCCATTCCATCGATGAGGCGGTGTTCCTCTCCGAAGAGGTCCACGTCATGGCGACGGGTCCGGCGCGGATCCTGGAAAGCCTCGATGTCCGCGTGCCCTATCCGCGCACCGACGACAGCTTCACCGATCCCGCCTTCATCGAGGCGTCGAACCATCTGCGTCGCCTGCTCAAGGCCAGTCATGCGAGGACGGTCGCCCCATGAAGACGATCACCCAAGCCATTCCCGCACTGCTGCTGTCGCTCGCCATCCTGATCGTGTGGCAGATCAGCTGCATGGTGTACGACATTCCCGTCTACGCCCTGCCGAGCCCGCTCCAGGTGCTGGAAGTTCTGATCAACCAGCAGCAGCTGCTCGCCGAGGCGGCGCTTGTCACGGGGACGGAAGTCGTCATCGGCTTTCTGCTTTCGGCCGTGGTCGGGGTCGCCCTCGCCCTGGTCATCAGCCGCTTCGCCGCGTTCGGGCGGGCGCTCTACCCGATCGTGGTGCTGTTCCAGACGGTGCCGAAGATCGCCATGGCCCCGCTCTTCATTCTCTGGTTCGGGTTCACGCTGTTTCCGAAGATCCTGCTGATCGTCGTCATCGCCTTCTTCCCGGTGGCGCTGAACATGCTGGCCGGCCTTCAGTCCACGGACGAGAACCTCATCTCGCTGTTTCGCTCCGTCGGGGCGACGCGGACGCAGATCCTGCTTCGCGTGCAGATTCCCAATTCCCTGCCCGGGTTGATGGCCGGCCTCAAGGTCGCGATCACCCTCAGCGTCATCGGCGCGATCGTCGGGGAATTTGCCGGAGCCTCCGCCGGACTTGGCTATGTCATTCAGTTTGCTTCCACCCAGCTGGAGACACCTCTGGTGTTCGCCGCCCTGGTCGAAGTCTCCATTGTCGGAATCCTGTTCTACTACCTGATCGAGTTCCTCGAATACCGTTTCATCTTCTGGGTTCCGAGAGCCGGACGCGCGCTCGGCGGCGTCTGACGGATAGTCGTGCCTGAACAGCATCAACAAAGAACCGAGAGCGGGAACATGAGAAAATTCGGATATCGTCTTGCCGTCGTGGGTGCGCTTCTTGCGGGCGCCATGAGTTTCTCCGGTGCCGCCTCGGCGGCGGATGACGTCACCGTCCAGCTCGACTGGGTGGTGCGCGGCGCCCATGCCATGTTCTTCGTCGGCCAGCAGAAGGGCTTCTTCGCGGAGAACGGCATCAACCTGACCGAGGTGCACAAGGGCAGCGGCTCGGCCAACGCGCTGCGGATCGTCGCCAACGGCAATGCCACGTTCGGCTTCGCCGACGTTCCGACCCTGATGACCGGGCTGACCCAGGGCATTCCGGTCACCTCCATCGCCGTGATCAACCAGCGCAGCACGCTGGCGATGATCTCCATCAAGGACAAGCACCCGCTCGAGAAGCCGTCCGACCTGAAAGGACTCCAGGTCGGCGTCAGCCCCGCGGCCGGCTCGGCCTATATCTTTCTGAAGACCTTCCTCGCCCAGAACGGCATGTCGCTCGACGACATCAAGCAGAACACCGTCTCTCCGCCCTACGAGAACTATCTCGTCATGGGCCGCGTCGACGCGATCCCCGGCTATATCGATGCCGAGGTTCCGGAACTGGAAGCGAAGACGGGAGGCCCGGGCTCGCTTTCGATCCTGCAGGGCGCGGACTACGGCTATGTCGCGTTCGGCTCCGGGCTGCTGGCCTCGGACAAGCTGATCAAGGAGAACCCGGATCTCGTCAAGCGCTTCATCAAGGGTTATCTGGAAGCGATGGCCTACACCGCCGATCATCCCGAAGAAGCGGTGGCGGATATCGTCAAGGCCAATCCGGAATACAAGGGCAAGGAAGATGTCCTGCTTGAGGAACTGAAGTTCGACATCGCCCATTCCTTCTTCACCGACAACACCAAGGCCCACGGCATGGGCTGGATTTCGCCGGAACAGTGGTCTGCCACCGTGAAAATGCTTCAGAAGGAAGGCGGCTTGCCGGCGACCGCCAGCGCCACCACCGGCTTCACGAACGAGTTCGTCGACGCCGCCGCTCCTGTGCGCCGCTGACGGGCATCGTCGCAAAGCGCGGAGAGCGCTGACCGAGCACCCGCCGGCAACGGTCTAGATGCGACAACCGGAAGGCGCCCGCGCGGACATCCCGCGAACGGGCGCCTTCTTGCTATTCCGTCGCTAGAGCATAACCCGTTCAGATCGAACTGATCTGAGCGATAAGAAAGCGCTCCACGCCGATCGGATCACGGCGCCTCGATCGCCACCCGTCGAACGTCCGCGGGACGGCGGAAAATCAGAGGGTGCTCCCGTCCTGCGAGGCGGCGCGCAGGCGTTCGGCGTCGCGCGCGGGCGGCGCCCCGAACAGGCGTGCATATTCGCGGCTGAACTGGGACGCGCTTTCGTAGCCGACTGCATAGGCGGTGCGCGCCGCGTCGGTGCTGGTCGTTAGCAGGCGCCGCGCGGCCTGAAGGCGCAGCGTCTTCTGATATTGCAGCGGGCTCATCGCGGTGGCCGCCTTGAAGTGGCGGTGGAAGGACGGCACGCTCATGCCGGCGATCGCGGCCAAGGTCTCCGTCCTGAGTGTCTGGTCGAAATTGCGGCGGATCCAGCTGATCGCACGGCGTACCTGCGACAGGCGGCTGTCCTCGCGCCCGATCTGCCTCAGCATCGGGCCGTGCGCCCCCTGCAGCAGGCGGTAGAGCACCTCCCGCTCGCGTGACGGCGCGAGGAAGGCGATGTCCTCCGGCGTGTCCAGCAGCGCGAGCAGGCTGTCCCAGGCTTGCAGCAGCCCGGTCGTGACCGGCGCCACGGCGAAGCCGGCGACCGGCTCGGTGGGCGGCGCAGGCGGCAGTTCCGCGAGCAGGTCCGTCAGCGCCTCCCGGTCGAGAGCGAGGCTCGCGACCACATAAGGCTCGTCCCGCGTCGCCTCGATCACACATCCGGTGGCCGGCAGTTCGAGCGAGGCGACGAAGCAGCTCCCGGTGCCATAGTGCAGCACGCGGTCGCCGATCAGCACCTGCTTGGCGCCTTGCAGCACCACGCAGATCATCGGTTCGTAGAGCGTCGTCACCGGCGTGCTGTGCTGCCGGGCAATCCCGATTCCGACACGCGGCACCGGCGTCTCCAGCCGCATTCCGTCGGTATGGCGCGCGATGCGCCGGCACATGCGCTCGAGCAGATCGCGTTCCAGCTGATCGCGTTCGGGCGGATTGGGGTTGGGCAGGTCCTGCATGGCGGTGAGATCGTCCTTTCCGGCTTCCGCCGCAAGGTCGCGACAAGGCCGCGATAGGATCAGGCAAGACGTTGATACGATCGGGCGTTCGCCGGGGCAAGCCGCCGACCATATTGGACAGGGCGCGGCATCGCCGCTCTGCTTCAAGCGATCAGGAACACATCATGACACATGTTTTCGGTGCGACGTCGACCACGGACGAGGTGCTCGCCGGCGTCGACCTTCGTGGCAAGCGCATCCTGGTGACGGGGACCTCGGCTGGCCTCGGTGTCGAGACGGCCAGGGTTCTGGTGGCGCACGGCGCGAATGTGGTCGGTGCGGCCCGCGACCTTGCCAAGGCGGAAAGGGCGACGGCGGGCGTGCGCGAGGCCGCCCGGACGAACGACACCACATTCGATCTGGTCGAGCTCGATCTCGCCTCCCTCGCCAGCGTGCGCGCCTGCGCGGACCGGCTGGTCGAGGACGCCCGACCGTTCGACATCGTCATCGCCAATGCCGGCGTCATGGCGCCGCCGTTCGGCCGGACCGCCGACGGATTCGAAACCCAGTTCGGCACCAACCACCTCGGTCACTTCGTGCTGGTGAACCGGATCGCCGGGCTTCTCGGCGAGGGCGGGCGGCTCGTGAACCTGTCGTCCGCAGGGCACCGTTTCGCCGATGTCGACCTCGACGATCCGAACTTCGAGCGCACCGCCTACGACCCGTGGGTCGCCTACGGCCGCTCCAAGACGGCCAATGCGCTGTTCGCGGTGGCGTTCGACCTCAGGCACCGCGCCCGCGGCGTCCGGGCCACGGCGGTGCATCCGGGCGGCATCCGCACCGAACTCAGCCGTTACATGACCGCGGCCGACGAGGAGGCGCTGATCGGGTCCATCAACGCGGCCCACGCCGCGGCGGGCCTGCCGCCGTTCGTGTTCAAGACGATCCCGCAGGGTGCCGCGACCTCGGTGTGGGCAGCGGCGGTGGCCGATGCCGACGCGATCGGCGGGCGCTATTGCGAGGATTGCCACGTTGCCGAGGTGCAGGACGGCGAGGGCATCCGCGGCGGTGTGCGCCCCTATGCCATCGATGCGGACCGCGCCGAGGCGCTTTGGCGCAAGAGCGAGGAACTCGTCGGCGAGCGGTTCTGACCCGCGTTCCGCGGCGGCGGCCCGGGCCGATATCGCCCCGGGCCGTCGGGTTCTTCGCGGGTCCTCAGAATCCGAGGGCGCAGCCGTCCTTGCGGATGTCGGAGCCGGCGACCAGGCAGCCGCGCTCCGCGTCCGCGAGGATGAGCTGGCCGCCGCCGAGCGGCTCGACGGCACGCACGACCGCATGGCCACGGTCGGTTAGGTCTTCCAGCACCGCATCCGGATAGCCGGCTTCCATCTCCAGCGTGCCGTTGAACGCGAACGAGCGCGGGGCGTCCAAGGCCGCCTGCGGATCGAGCCCGCGGTCGAACAGGCCCGAGAGAAGGCCGGCATGACCGGCGGCCTGGTACTGCCCGCCCATGACGCCGAACACGCCGCAGGCGGTGCCGTCCTTGCGCAGCAGGCCGGGAATGATGGTGTGCATCGGCCGCTTGCGCGGGCCGATGGCGTTCGGATGGCCCTCGATCAGGCGGAACGAGTTGCCGCGGCTGTGCAGCATCACCCCCGTCGCCGGGTCGATGCGGGTCGAGCCGAACGAGTGGAAGATCGAGTTGATGAACGAGATCATGTTGCCGTCGCGGTCGACGACGCAGAGATAGACGGTGTCCTTGTGCTCCGGCTCGTCCCACATCACCGGCGGACGCGCGCGCTTCGGGTCGATGTGCGCGGCAAGCCGGCGGGCGGTTTCGGGCGCGAGCAGGTCCTGGACCGCGACCGTCATCGCCGCCGGATCGGCGAGGAGGGCGTTGCGGTTGTGGTAGACGAGCTTGGTCGCCTCGGCGTGGATGTGGACGCGGTCGGCGAGCGGAACGTCCGGCCCAAGATCGAACGCGCTGAGGATGCCCATCAGCATCAGCGCGGCGAGGCCCTGACCGTTCGGCGGACATTCCTCCACGGTGTAGCCGCGATAGTCCGCCGAGATCGGCGTCGTGAAGAAGGCCGCGTCACGGCCCTCGGCGAAGTCTTCCTCGGTGTGCAGGCCGCCGAGGCCTTTCAGATAGGTCACCAGCGAGGCTGCGGTCGCGCCCTCGTAGAAGGCGGCCGCGCCGTTTGCGGCGATCTCGCGCAGGCGCTGGCCGAGCAGCGGCTGGGCATGGCGGTCGCCGGCCCGCGGCGCCCTGCCGCCCGGCAGGAAGAAGGCCGCCGCGCCCGGATCCTGCGCCAGCACCGCCGCGTCGTCCGCCCAGTCGAAGGCGACGCGCGGCGTCACCGGGTAGCCGTTCTCGGCATAGTCGATGGCGCGCGCGAACAGCCGGTCGAGCGGCAGGGTGCCGTACGCGCCGTGAAGCTTCGTCCAGGCCGAAACCGCGCCGGGCACCGTGATGGCGTGGGGGCTGGTGCGCGGGATCTCGCCGTCGAGCCCGAGGGCCTTCAGTTTGGCGACGCTCGCCGCGGCCGGCGCCCGGCCGCTGCCGTTGAGCGCGACGGTCGGCTTGCCCTTCGGCGCGTAGAGCACGAAGCAGTCGCCGCCGATGCCGGTCATGTGCGGCTCGACCACGCACTGGGTCGCGACCGCCGCGATGGCGGCATCGACCGCGTTGCCGCCCGCGCTCAGGATCTCGAGCCCCGCGGCCGTCGCGAGCGGGTGGGAGGTTGCGATCATCGCATCCCGCGCCAGCACGGGAGGACGGGCGGGCCCGAAGAAATCGGTTCGCTGGCACGATATCACGGGTGCGGCTCCTCGGAAGGGATGATGGGGGCGAAGCCGTAGAGCATCGCGGGATTGTCGACCATGATCTTTCGCACAACCGTCGCCTCGCCGCACCAGGAGGCGAACAGGTCGACGAGCAGCGCGTCGTCCGGCGGGTTGCCGGGCTTGGAGGGGTGGGGCCAGTTCGTCGCGAACAGGCAGCGTTCGGGTGCGTGGGCGATCAGCGTGCGCGCGAGAAGCGCCACGTCGTCGTAGCCGGGCGGAGCGCTGCGCGAGGTCTCGTAGACCCCGGAGGTCTTCACCCAGGTGCGGCCGTTGTCGAGAAGACGGCGCAGCGCCACGAACCCGGGATGCTCGATGCCGACGGGTTCGAGGAACTTGCCGTTGTGGTCGATCACGAGCCGGCCCGGCAGGCTGGCGAGCCGGTCGGCCTGTTCGTGAAGCTGGCGGCCGTCCATCTGCAACTGCACATGCCAACCGAACGCCGCCGTCTTCGCCGCGAGCGTCTCCAGCGCGTCCCAGCCGAGCACGCCGCCGCCGATCATGAAGAAGCGGATGCCGCGGATGCCGAGGCCGGTGAGCCGGGCAAGCTCGGCCTCCGACACGTCCGGCGGCACCACGGCGACGCCGCGGGCATCGCCGAGAGCCGCCATGGCGTCGAGCGTCGCGCGGTTGTCGAAGCCGTAGACCGAGGGCTGCACCACCACCGCGCGGCTGAGCCCGAGGATGTCGCGTGTCCGCGCATAGCGTGCCACGTCGCCGCCTGCAACCGGCGGGAACGGCGATTGCGGCGCCGGCGGATAGATATCCTCCGGCCCGTAGGCGTGCATATGGCAATCGCAGGCGCCGGCCGGGAGCGGGAATGCCGGAGCGCGCGAGGGGATGAGCGCGCTCACCGGGCGCCCCACCCGGCCACGCGGTGCGGATTGACGGCGTGGATCGGCAGGCGGCCGGCGAGCACGGCCTTCACCTGCTCCACCGTCTCCAGCGCCTGGTGCGCCGACGGCTCCGGCATCAGGGCGGCGCTGTGGGGCGTCGCCACCACGTTCGGCAGCCGCGCCAGCCTGAGCGACGGCTGCTCGTCGGTGCCGTCGCCGACATCGAGGCCGGCACCCGCGATGATGCGCGACGTCAAGGCCGCTTCGAGATCGTCCTCGTCGACGAGGATGCCGCGGGAAATATTGATGAAATAGGCGTCCTTGCGCATCTTCCCGAAGGCGGAGGCGTTCATCATCCGGTTGGTCTCCGGCGTCGCGTAGGCGGCGCAGACCACGAAGTCGGGCTGCGACAACACCTCGTCGAGGCCGACCGGCACCACGGCGCCGTGATCGATCCGCGCATAGGGATCGTAGACCGAGACCTTCATCCGAAACGCCAGCGCGAGATCGACGATGCGCCGGCCGATGGAGCCGTAGCCGATCACGCCGACATGGGCACCGGCAAGCTGCCTGCCGAACACCATCGGGTGCGTCGCCTCGCCGGCATGGTAGCGCTCCGCGTCGCGGGTGATGCCGCGGGCGAGATCGAGCATCAGCGCGATCGCGTGCTCGCCGACGGAATCGGCATAGCCGGAGCTACAGCGGCAGACGAGGATGTTGGCGTCGGACGCCGCATCGACGTCGATGTTGCGGATGTCGACGGCGCAGCGGGTGAACAGCTTCACCCCTTCGAGCCGTTCCATCACCATGCGCGGCCCGGCGGCGAGGCGGTCGGAGATCACGACCTCGCAGCCGCGCGCGGCGTCCACCAGTGCGTCGCCCCGCAGCGGCGTATCGCTGTCGTTCATGACGAGCTCGATCCCCGGCATCGCCCGCAGCGCCTCCACGGCGGCCGGGGCATAGAAATGCTTCAGGAGATCGCGGTTGTGGGTCAGGAGAACGCGCATCACTCGTGGATCCTGTCGACGGTTTCGGGCGGCAGCCGCGCCATCACCCAGCGGTTCATCGCGAGCACCATGTCGTCGCGCCAGGAGAGCGGGCCGGGCCGGGCGAGCGCGGAGGAAAGCCCGCGCTGCTGCTTTTCGAGGATGCCGACGTCCTCCAGCGCCACGGCTTCCCATCGCTTGTAGTAGGGCGCGGCGCGGACGTCGAAATCGGGATACTCGGTGCAGGGCCGCGGGAAGCAGCCGCCGACCGACAGCACAGAGCGGTCGACGGAAACGGGGCGCACCGCCAGCCACCAGATGCAGTCCTGGGCGCAGGCGAACTGCGTTGTCGGCTCAACAAGCGTGAAATAGGTGCCCTTTCGGGCCTGCTCGTCGAGGCCCTCGATGGGCGGGAACGGCGGTTCCTCGCCGAGCACCGCGATCGACCGGGACGACTGCACCTGGATGCTCAGCCATTCCCCGGCGGTCGGAAAGCTGACCGAGCGCTGCGCGCCCACCGTCGCGGCATGGACGATGCCGGTGTGGTAGGTCTCCATGGCGTTTTCGAGCAGGAGCTTCCAGTTGCAGGCGACCTCGATCTCGATGCCCCAGGTCTTCACCATGTCGCCGAAGCGGTGGCTGCCGAGAAGGTCGGGCAGGTTGCCGAGATGGGACGCCAGATCCGGCGCGCCGTCGTCGTAGTTGAGGAAGATCGCGCCTTCCCAGGTCTCCAGCCGGATCGGGATCAGCCCGTTGGGCGGCTTCTCGAACTTCGGCACCTCGCGCATCCCCGGAGCGCCCGCCAGCGCGCCGTCGAGCCGGTAGTTCCAGGCGTGATAGGGGCAGATGATGTTCTTCGCGTTGCCGCAGCCCTCCAGCAGGATCGAGGCGCGGTGGCGGCAGACATTGGCGAACGCGCGCAGGATGCCGTCCTCGCCGCGCACCAGCAGCACCGGGCCGCCGACGCTCTCGATCGCCCGGTAGTCGCCCGGCTTCGCGATCTCGTCGACCCGGCCGGCGAAGAACCAGGTCTTGAGGTGGATGTGCTCCACCTCGGCCTTGAAGATCTCCGGATCGGTGTAGAAGCGGGGCGGCGCGCTGCGGGCGTCGCCCAGCGGCGGCTCGGACCAGACATAGGGCTGCGGCATCAGCGTCACTTGGGCGCTCATGGCTGTTGGCCTCCGTTCAGGCGGTGCTCGGCGCGGCCGAGCTGGACGAGGTGCAGGGCGATGACCGCGACATGGCCGGCCAGCATCGCCGCCATGCCGGCAACGTCGTGGGGCGGGCTCAAGGTATTGATGTCGACACCGACGAAATCGAGGCCGACAAGCCCGTGCAGCAGGTCGAACGCCTCCGCCACCGGCGGTCCGCCCCAGGTCGGGGTCGCCACGCCCGGCGCAGCCGAGGGATCGAAATAGTCCATGTCGAACGACAGGTGCACCGGCCGGTTGCCGATGGTTTCGCGCACTTCGGCGGCGATCGCGGCGGCGCCGCGGCGGCGCACGTCTTCGCCGGTGATGAGGCGGAAGCCGAGCGAGCGGGTGTGGTCGTAGGCGCCCGCCACCGGCATGGTGCCGCGCGCGCCGATGTGGAACGAGCGCGCGGTGTCGATGAGGCCCTCCCGCGCGGCGCGGGTGAAGGTGGTGCCCGTGTTCACGTCCTCGCCCGGATAGGCGTCGGTGTGGGCATCGATGTGGATCAGCGCCAGTTCGGGATAGCGCCGTGCGAGCGCCCGCAGGACCGGGAGCGTCACCGTGCCGTCGCCGCCGACGCAGAGAGGCACGGCGTCGGCGGCGACGACGTCGTGCACCGCCGCTTCCATCGCGGCGAGCGAGGGCTCGATGTCGGACGCCGTAACGTCGACGTCGCCGAGATCGACCACGCCGTCATTGGCGCGGGGATCGACGTCGGCGAGCGGCGGATAGAACGGCCGCACCTCGGAGGAGGCGGCACGGAACGCCGCCGGGCCCTGCCGCGAGCCGATGCGGGTCGGGTGGGTGCCGCAATCGAACGGCATCCCCATCACGGCGATCTGGCCGGCCTTCGCATGGGTCGCCTGCGGCACCTCGAGGAAGGTGCCGAGGCGCATCCTGGGACGCGCCGGGCCGTTGCCGGTATCGTTCATGCCTCGATTCCCATGTAGAACGCCTTCACGCGCTCGGGGTCGATCCGCGAGCCAACGTCCTCGTGCACGATGCGGCCGAGCCGCATGACGTAGACGTGGTCCGACAGGCGGATCGCCTCGACCGCGTTCTGTTCGACGAGCAGCACCGTGGTGCCGCGGTTGCGGATTTCCTGGATGGAATCGAGCACGACGTCGATCATCTGCGGGGCGAGGCCCATGGTGGGCTCGTCCATCACCAGGAGCGAGGGGCGGGACATCAGCCCGCGGGCGATGGCGAGCATCTGCTGCTCGCCACCGGAAAGGGTGCCGGCAAGCTGGCGCATGCGCTTGCCGAGGATCGGGAACAGCTCCGTCAGGGCCTCGATGTCGCGCTCGATGTCCGCCTTGTCGTCGCGGATGTAGCCGCCGAGCAGGAGGTTCTCGCGCACGCTCATGCCGGCGAACACCCGCCGCCGCTCCGGCACATGGGCAATGCCGCGCCCGACGCGCAGTTCCGCCGCGAGGCCGGTGATGTCCTCTCCCGCAAAGCGGATCGATCCGCCCGCGAGCGGCAGCAGCCCGGAAAGCGCGGCGAGCGTCGTGGTCTTGCCCGCGCCGTTGCTGCCGACGAGGCTGACGATGCGGCCGGGCTCGATCTTGATGTCGACGCCGTCGACTGCTGCGATGCGCCCGTAGGTCACCCGCAGGCCCGTGATCTCCAGCAGCGGTTCGACCTCGCGGGCGCCCTCGAAGCGCGGCATCTCCACGGCGCTCATGTCCGCGCCCTCCCCAGATAGGCGGCCTGGACGGCGGGGTCCGAGAGCACGGCCTCCGGGTCGCCGTCGGCGAGGCGCTTGCCGTAGTTCAGCACGGTGAGACGGTCGCACAGGCTGCGCACGATCTGCATGTCGTGCTCGATCAGAAGCACCGTGATCCCCTTGCCGCGCACCACGCGAACGAGGTCCGCGATCTCGGTCTTCTCGAGCGCGTTCATGCCGGCGAGCGGCTCGTCGAGCAGCAGCACCTTCGGATCCGACATGAGCGCGCGGGCGATCTCCACCCGGCGCTGATGGCCATAGGAAAGCGTGGTCGCGACCCGGTCGGCCGCATCGCTGCCGAGGCCGACGAAATCGAGCAGTCCGTAGGCGCGCTCCACCATCGCCTGTTCCGCCGCGCGTGCGGAGCGCAGGCCGAGCACGAGGGCGAGCGGAGAGGCGCGGAACTTGCGGTGGGCGCCGACCAGCACGCTTTCCAGCACCGTCATCGAGCCGAACAGGCGGAGGTTCTGGAACGTGCGGGCGAGCCCGCTCGCCGCGATGCCATTGACGCCCCTGCCCGCGATGTCCTCGCCGTCGAGCATGAGGCGACCGGCCGCCGGGCGCACGAAGCCGGTCAGCACGTTGAGGAGCGTGGTCTTGCCGGCGCCGTTCGGGCCGATCAACCCATGGATCGCACCGCGTTCCACGGCGAGGTCGAAACCCGAGATCGCCTCCAGGCCGCCGAACCGGACGGTGATGGCTTCCGCCGAGAGGATGGCCGTCATCGCGCCGTCCTCCGGTCCGCACCGGCCATCAGGAGGCGCACCCGGGCGCCGGCGGCGAGCCCCTGCGGACGGAACAGCATCAGCGCGATCAGGATGACGCCAAGCAGGGCGAAGCGCGTTTCCGGGTAGGCCTGCACGAAGGGGATGTCGATCGCGACCTGCAGGAAGACGATCCAGATCACGGCGCCGACCATCGGGCCGATGAAGGTGCCGAGCCCGCCGAGCACGATCAGCATCAGGATGATGATGTTCTCGAACAGGGAGAAGTTCAGCGGGCTGATATATTGCTGATAGTGCGCATAGAACACGCCGACGAAGCCGCCGATGAAGCCGCTCGCCGCATAGGCATAGAGCTTGTAGCGCGCGGTCGGCACGCCCATGGCCTCCGCCGCCTCCTCGTCCTCGCGGATCGCCACCCAGGCGCGGCCGACATAGGAACGCACCAGCTTGGCGATGGCGAACAGCACGATGGCCGCGAGCACGACGGCCACGAAGAACTGCGCGCGGGCCGAGCCGAGCGGGTAGCCGAACAGGTTCGGGCTCGGGATGCCGCGGATGCCCATCGGCCCGCGGGTGAGGCCGACCCAGTTGATGGCGACGATGCGCACGATCTCGCCGAAACCGAGCGTCATGATGGCGAGATAGTCGCCCCTGAGCCGCAGCGTCGGCGTGCCGAGCACGACCGCGAGCAGCGCCGCGAGCAGCCCGCCGACCGGCAGGTTGAGATAGAGCAGCCACCAGACCTCCTGCGGCTCGATGCCGAAGGTACCGCGCAGCACCAGCACGAACAGGATGGAGGTGAGGTAGGAGCCGACCGCCCAGAAGGCGACGAAGCCGAGATCGAGGAGGCCGGCGAAGCCGACGATCACGTTGAGGCCGCTCGCGAGCATGCCGTAGATCACCACGACGGTGAGAATGCGCAGCCAGTAATCGGACGGCAGCAGCGCCCCGACCGCCACGGCGACGACCAGCGCGCCGACGGCCACGGGGGCCCCGGCATGGCCGAGGCGGCCAAGCGCGCCGTCGACCTTCTCGAACATCGCGCGCACCCAGAGCGGGCCGAGCGCTCCGGCGCCGCCGAGCAGGCTGCCGCGCCCGGCCGAGTTGAGTTCGGGGCGCCCGAGCAGACCCTGCGGCCTGACATAGAGCAGCAGAACCAAGAGCACGAAGCTGATGGCGTCCTTGTAGGCCGAGCCGTTCGGCAGGTAGCCGGCGCCGAGCGCTTCGACGAGGCCGAGCACGACACCGCCGAGGGCGGCGCCGGGAATGCTGCCAATGCCGCCGAGCACGGCGGCCGTCAGCGCCTTGAGGCCAGGCAGGAAGCCCATGGTGGCGTGGGCGAAGCCGTAGCTCTGAGCATAGAGCAGGCCGGCGAGCGCGGCGAACCCGGAGCCGATGGCGAAGGCCGCCCCGACCACGCGGTTGACGGGCACGCCCACGAGCCGCGCCGCGGTCTGGTCCTCCGCGCTCGCCCGCATCGCGCGGCCGAGACGGGTGCAGGAGACGAACAGCGTCAGTCCGATCATGGCGACGACGGCCGTCGCCATCACGACGAGGTCCATCACGCTCAGGTAGATTTCGTCGAACAGCACGATGGGCGGAAAGTCCGACAGTCCGAAAGTCGGGAACGGCAGTTCCTCCGCCCCCCATATTGTCTGGGCCAGGCTCTGCAGCACCACCGACACGGCGATGGACGTGATGAGCGGGGCCAGGCGGGGGGCATTGCGGAGCGGACGGTAGGCGATGCGGTCGACGACCACGCCGAGGAGCGCGGTGACGAGGATCGCGCCGAGCGCGGCGACCGGGAACGGCAGCGCCGGCATCGGCACCGTGACGCCGACGAGCTTCACCTCATCCTGCATCAGCGACACGGTGACGAAAGCGCCCACCATGAACAGTTCGCCGAAAGCGAAGTTCACGAGCCGCACCACGCCGTAGACGAGCGTGAACGCGACCGCCGTGAGGGCATAGATCGCGCCGAGGACGAGCCCGTTCGCCAGCAACTGACCGAAATAATCCATTCTCGACGCCGGTTCGGAGCGGCCGCCTCGCGGGGGGAAGACCGGTTCCGGCGGAGCGGCGCGCCGGAACCGGGGAGCGGCGTCAGGGCTGCTTCGGCGCGAGTTTGAACTTGCCGTTCTCGACCGTCAGGAAATAGAGCGTTCCGGTGCGGTCGCCGCTCGCCGCGAAGGTCGTCGGCCCGGTCACGCCCGGCACGTCCTTGATCTCGCCGAACGCCTTGTTGAGGCTCTCCCGCGTCACCGGGCCGCTTTTGGCCGCGAGATCGACGGCGGCGCCGAGGGTCATGCCGGCATCGTAGCCGAGGGCGGCCCAGGCGCTCGGATCCTCATGATAGGCCGCGCGATAGGCGGTGAGGAAGGCCTCGGTGGCGGGCGTGGCGACCGATGGATCGAACATGCCGTAGACGATCATGCCTTCGACCGCCGGACCGCCGAGCTTCATCAGCTCCACGTTGAGCGCGCCGTCGGTGCTGAGGATCTGCGCCTTGATGCCGAGGGCGCGGGCCTGCTGGGCGATCTTGGCGGCCTCGGTATAGAAGCCGCCGATGAAGATCGCATCCGGCTTGGCGGCGCGCACCTTGGTGAGCAGCGTGCGGAATTCCTTGGTGCCGAGCAGGTAGGATTCGTTGCCGAGGATCTTGGCTCCGTCCTTCTCGGCGGCGGCGATGAAGGCGTCGGCGACGCCGATGCCGTAATCGTCCTGCTGCTCGAGCACGTAGATGTTGCTGAGCCCCAGCGTCTTGGCGGCATAGCTGCCCATCATGCTGCCCTGCACGGCATCGGTCAGCACGTTGCGGCGGAAATAGGGGCTGGCGTTGGAAAGCTGCGGGCTGGTGACGGCCGATGCCAGCACCGGCAGCTTGCAGTCGTTGAACACCGGCACCGCCGCGAGCGCGATGGACGAGAACGAATAGCCCATCACCACGTCTACGGCGGCATCGGAGCAGAACCGCTGGGCGATCAGCACGCCTTCCCGCGCCTCGCCGCGATCGTCGACCGCGTCGATCTTGTAGGTGGCTCCGCCCTTCTTGTTGAGCGCGTCGACAGCGAGGTCGAGGCCCTTGCGCATGTTGAGCCCGAACGCGGCGAAGTCGCCGGACAGGGCGGCGGTGAAGCCGATGGTGATGTCCTCCGCGCAATAGGCGCTGGCGGGAGCGAGCATGAGGCCGATCCCGAAGGCGGCCGCGGCAAGGCGTTTCTTCATTTCAGATCCCCTCGGAAGGGCCGCGCGCTCTGCGCCGGCGGGAAGAACATGACCGTTTGCCGGTCTATCGTTTCGGAAGGTGTCTCCAGCCGTCCGGCATGCCGCCGGCCGACCTGGCAGGCGTTGGGTCAGCGGATCTCCACCGTGACCCAGGTCTCGAAGCAATAGTCGTCGGCGAGCGACATCACGCCGATCGCTGCGCGCGGGCCGACGCCGATCTCCGGCCCGAACACCTCCTCGAACAGGTCCGTCAGGCCGCTCGCGACCTTGTGCGGCTCGGTGAAGGCGGGATCGCAGGCGATGAAGTTGAGCGAGCGGACGAGGCCGGTGACGCGGTCGAGATCGCCGACCGCATCGATGATGCAGCTGAGGCAGTTGAGGCCGGTCAGGCGGGCGGCCTGATAGCCTTCTTCGACCGTCAGGTCGCGGCCGAGCCGCCCGGGATAGAGCACCTTGCCGTCCGCGATGCCGGCCGTCTGGCCGGACAGGAACAACAGCCGGTCGCTCAGGTAATGCGGCTTCATCTTGCCGTAGATCTTGCCGTAATAGTCGTCGCCGCCGCCGGCCGACGGCAGCTTCAATCCAAGGTCCGCAACGCGCTTGCTGGCCGACATGTCCTGCTCCCACCCGGCTGAAAGCGCCGGATTTCGGGGAATGGTCGTCCCGGCGGCGCAAGGCGTCAAATCCGAACAAGCGGGAAAGCCATAACCCTGCGTTATAGAGATGGCATTTTGAACGGTGTCAAAAGCCAGCCGGATGCCGGAAAAGCCCGCACGCCGCCGCGCTGCCTTTTCTTTGTGCGTTTGCGCGGCGTCCGTGCCGCTCGCGTTAGCGCGCGTCGGCGACATCCCGGGCGATTGCACGGCGGAAGCGGTCCATGAAATCGACGGCAATGCGGGCCGGCGGCCGGATGCTCGGCCGGAACATGCCGAAGCGGTAGGGGATCGTTGGCGCGAACGGCACCGCGACGAGGCCCGCGGCGGCGAAGTGGCGGGCGGTCGAGGGGTCGACCAACGTCAGCGCCCCGGTCTCCTGCACCAGCATGCAGGCCGAACCGAAGAACTCCACCTCCGCCACCACGTTCCACGGCACGTTGGCGTTGAAGAACGCCTCGGCGGCGGCGATGTGGGTGATGTGCTCGGGAAACAGCGTCACGAACGGCAGCGAGCCGATCTTCTGCGGACCGACGCAGCGCTCGCCCGCGAGCGGATGGTCCGGCCGCATCACGCACATGCACGGCACCTCGAACAGCTCGAGCGAGGCGACCTGGATGTCGATCGGCAGCTCCGAGAAGCCGACATCGAACGCGCCGACCGCGCCGAGATCGCGCACCGCATAGGACGAGCGGGTGATGAAGCGCGCCGTCGCGCCGCGGTTCGCCCGCAGCACCTCGGCGAGCACCGGCGGCAGCACGTAGGTCGCAAGCCCTGGTGGACTTGCGATCAGCAGCGTCGCCGAGGAGAGATCCTTGAGATTGCGCGAGACCGAGAGCGTCTGCTCCATCGCGTCGAGGGTGCGGTTGACGGAGATCAGGAAGGTCGCGGCCTCCGGCGTCGGCTCCAGCCGCCCGTGGGCGCGGTGGAACAGCTGGAGCCCGATCTCGTCCTCGAGGCGCGCGATCAGCTTGCTGATGGCGGGCTGCGACTTCTTCAGCACGGCGGCAGCTGCACTCATGGAGCCGTTCTCGTAGACGGCGCGGAAGGCTTCGAGGTGGCGGGTATCCATGGCGTCCTTCCGGCGCCGCGCGGCGCGGCGTGCCGCCGGCACGCGCCGACGGTGCCGGGGAGCCTACCCAATGCCGCCTTCGGCCGGAAGCGGAGAGGACGAACTCCGTCCCGGCGGGTCGCCGGCACCGAGGTGACCGGCACCTTGCCGTGGCCGGCTGCCGGCAAGCTCCGGCGCGGTGTCATCCCGCGAGCGCTGGCCGCGTCACCACCTGCGCGGGTGCCTCGCCGGCCGCCGTCCGCGCGAGCGCGACGAGAAGCGCCTGATCGCGGCGGGCATCGGTTGCCGGGTTGCGATTGGGGCCGCCCTCGACGACCGCCCGCCAGAACCCTTCGAGCTCGCGAACGAACGCCTCCTCGTAGCCGGAACGGATCTCCGTCGCCTCCACTTGGCTGCCGGCATTGCGCCGCACGACGAGCCGCGTCGGATGGTGATTGAGATAGGGCGCGGGGAACACCAGCTCCACGATCTCGTCGTCGAAATAGAGGCTGATGCGTTCGGAATAGTCGCCGACGCCCGGCACCTCCACGTGGGTCATGGTCCAGAGCGCGGCGCCACCCCGAAGCGCAACCGCGCCCTGCCCACCGGCGCCGCCGGCGAACAGCGCGGCGCCGCGGACATCGCCGGTCTCCAGCTCCATCGCGTCGAGCAGGCCATGCACGGCGTTGACGTCGTGCACCAGCGCCGAGCTGTAGGCGGAGGCGAAGCCGCGGAACACCGTGTCGTCCGGCACGAAGCCCAGCGCCGCCTCGATCTGCTCGCGCCGGCGGCGGGCGGTGGCCGCGATCAGCGCCTCCGGAACGTCGCTGCCGGCGACGAGCGGGTGATGGCCGACGAACGGACCGGCATCCGGGTCATGCACCTCGACCGACAGATAGCGCAGCCGCTCCCCCCGTCCGCGCACGAGATCGAGCGCCGTCACGTAGCTCGGGTCGAAGCGCTTCATGTAGCCGACCTGGAGCACGGCGCCGGACTTTTCCTGCGCCTCGATCAGCCCGTCGATCTCGGCGACGCCGTAGCACAGCGGCTTCTCGCAGAAGACGTGGATGCCGGCGGCGAGCGCAGATGCCGCAAGCGTCCCGTGCCATGGGTCCGGGGCGGCGATCACCAGGGCATCGAGGCCGAGACCGATCAGATCGGCTGCGTCCGGCACCGTGGCGACGCCGAACCGGGCCGCGAGCGCCTCGCGGACCGTCGCGGAGGGGTCGCTCACGCCGACGAGCGCGAACCTGTCCTTCAGCGCCAGCAGGTTGGGGATGTGCTCGACCTGCGCGATCAAGCCGCCGCCGGCGACGCCGACCTTCAAACGAGTCATCTCAGGGGTTCCGGGTGTGCGGGCCGGCACGCGAGGGCCGGCGTTGCAAAGAAGGGCCGCCGCATCGGGCGGCCCTGCGGGCATCGGGGCGGATGAGGGCTGCGGTCAGTGAGCCGCGGCGCCCGGTGGCGCGGCGGCGGGTATCCGCGCGAGCTCCGCCTGCAGGTGCTGCAGGTCGCGGCGGCCCGCCATCAGTTCCAGCACCTCGGTCTCGGTGATCTCTGCCTTGCGGAAGGTGCCGTGCACGCGGCCGCGGTTGAGCAGCGTGAACACGTCGCCGATGGGATAGGCGTGATGGATGTTGTGGGTGATGAACACCACGCCGATCCCCCTTGAGCGCGCCTGCGCGATGTAGCGCAGCACGATCGAGGCCTGATGGACGCCGAGCGCCGAGGTCGGCTCGTCGAGGATCAGCACCCGCGCACCGTGATAGACGGCGCGGGCGATCGCCACGCACTGCCGCTCGCCGCCGGAAAGCGTTCCGACCGCCTGCTCCGGGTCGCGCACGTTGATGCCCATGCGGTTGAGTTCGTCATGGACGATCTCGTTTGCCTTCTTCATGTCGAGCCGCCGCGTGATGAAGCGGCCGCGGGTCGGCTCGCGACCGAGGAAGAAGTTCCGCGTGATCGACATCAGCGGGATCATCGCCAGATCCTGGAAGACGGTGGCGATGCCCTTGTCGAGCGCCTGGCGCGGGTTGTCGAACACCGTCGGCACGCCGTCGACGCGCATCTCGCCTGAAGTCGGCTGGTGGACGCCGGCGAGCATCTTGATGAGCGTCGACTTGCCGGCGCCGTTGTCGCCGAGCAGGCAGTGCACCTCGCCGGGTCGGACGGCGATGGAGATGTCCTGCAGCGCGACGACGATGCCGAACGCCTTGCCGACATGATCGAGTTCGAGGATCGGCGCCGTCTGCGAAATGTCGCCCGTCATCACCGGCCCTCCGTCGCCTTGCGGCGCACATAGTTGTTGAAGAGCACCGCGATCAGCACCATCAGGCCGAGGAAGACCATGAACCAGTCGCTGTCGATGCCGGTATAGAAGATGCCCATCTCCACCGTGCCGAACACCAGCGAGCCGAACATCGCGCCGATGGCGGAACCGTAGCCGCCGGAGAGCAGGTTGCCGCCGATGACCGCCGCGATCACCGCCTCGAACTCCTTCTGAGTCCCGCGCAGGGTGTCGGCGGAGCCCGCCTCCAGCACCTGGATGGTAGCGAACAGCGCCGCCGAGCAGGCTGTGGCGATGAACAGCAGGATCTTCACCCGCGCCACCGGCACGCCGACATTGCGCGCCGCCTGGAGGTCGCCGCCGACGGCGAAGATCCAGTTGCCGAACCGCGTGCGCACCAGCACCCAGGTCGCCAGCGCCGTGATGGCGAGCCACCACGCCACCGACATCGGCAGGCCCTGGACGATGGGAACCCCGTCCGGCCGCAGCGGAATGATGCCAATGTTGCCGAGCCACTGGAACAGGCCGGTGGCGAACTTGCCGCCGAACAGCCAGATCACGAACGGCTCGTCCGCGCCCTTGGTGATGTAGGGGATCTGGGTGCGGCCGGTCAGCGTGCGGGTGACGGCCAGCGAGAGGCCGCGCAGGACGAAGTAGCCGGCGAGCGTGACGATGAACGACGGCAGGTTGGTGCGCATCACCAGAATGCCGTTCGCCGTTCCGACCAGGACCGCCGCAGCGAAGGCCGCGAGAATGCCGACCCAGAGCGGCAGGCCGAATTCGGTGACGCAGAGGCCGATGACGATGCCGGAAAAGCCGATCATCGAACCGAGCGACAGGTCGAACTCGCCGCCGATCATCAGGAGCGCGACCGCGGCGGCGAGGATGCCGAGCTGGGCCGACACCTGGAGGAAGTTGGTGATGCCGAGCACGCTGAACAGGCCGCTCCCGCCGGCCGTCAGCCCGAAGGCGGCAAACACGAAGATGGTCGCGCCGAGCGCCCCGAGTTCAGGCCGCCGGAGCGCGCGGCTGACGAGCCGCCGCATCCGGCTGGGCTGCATCTGAGGGCTGTGCGGCTCTGCCGGTACCGCTGTTCCCATGGTCATTCCCGTTGTTCTCCCCTCCCCGAAGCGCGGAACCCGACGAAGCCCGTCCGCAGGAGGCCCGCTCCAGATTATGTGCTTGAAGCCCGGTCGGTTCTCCGCCCGGATCCCTCCCGATCCGGGCGACCCTGCCTTTGGCTGGAACCGGGGCAGGAACCGGCGGCCGCCCGTCGCGACCGCCGCCGTCTCAGCGGATGCCTTCCTCGCTCAGCGACTTCACGGCGCCGGCTTCTGCCTTGGTGATGATGGAGGGGCCGGTGCGCACGGCTTCGGTCGGCAGGGTCTTGTACATGGCCTTGCCGGCAAGCAGCACGACCGGCAGGTAGCCCATCAGGTACTGCTGGCTGTCGATGGTGAAGAGCATCTTGCCGCTGGAAATGGCGTCGAGCACTTCCGGCGAGATGTCGTAGGCGCCGATCTTGAGCTTGCCGCCGAGGCCGCGTTCGTCGAGCATCTGCAGGATCGGACCGGCCAGCGTGGTGCCCAGCATCATCATGCCGTCGACGTTCGGGTGCGAGGCCATATAGCCCTCGATGCGGCGGGTGGCGTCGGTCGGATCGAGCGTCACGGCGATGACGTCGGTCTTGCCGCCGCTCTTGGCGAGGCCGTCCGAAAGGCCCTGGCAGCGCTGGTCCTGGCTGACGTTGCCGACCTCGTGGTTGACGCAGACCGCTTCCTTGACGCCTGCCTCGCCGAGGATCTCGCCGGACTTCAGGCCGTTCTGGTATTCCGAGCCGCCCCCGACGAAGAGGTCGAGGCCCCATGGCTTCACCTGGTCCTCGCCGCTGTCGATGACGACGACCGGGATGCCCGCGGCCTTGGCCGCCTTGATGGGGGCTTCGAGGGCCGTGGCGTCGGGGATGGAGACCACGAGCCCGTCCGGGCTGGAGGCGGTCGCGGCCTCGATCATCTGTCCCATCTTCACGACGTCGAAGCTGGCCGGGGCCTGATAGTCGACCTTGACGCCAAGAGCGTCGGAGGCGGCCTTCATGCCGTTCTTCACGACAGTCCAGTAGTTGTCGTTCGCCTGTCCGTGGGTGACGAAGACGATCCGCACGTCCTGCGGCTTCTTTACCTGGGCCGCCGCCGGGGCGACCGCGGCGAGCGAAGCGGTGGCCGCCAGCGCGGCCGCGACCAGGGCGCCGCGGACGGCGCCTTCGAGCATCCTCTTCATCGTTGTGTCCCTCTGTTCGTTCTTTGCCTGCGGTATCGTGCCGGCTTTCCGCTCCGACCGCAGGGACGGAGCGGGGCCGGTTTCCTCAGGATGGCGCCGCGTACCTCGCGGTATCGGTGGACTGGCCGCGGCCGGCGAGATCGGCCAGCGTGCAGCGGAAGGGGGCGACGCTCCTGAACCACGCGGCGCTCTCCCCGCCGCGCAGGAACGCGAACTCCTCGGTGCGGATCGCCGCCGTCGCGGGCTCGATCGCCTCGATCTCGCCGGGGGCGTTGGCATGGAGCGCCATGAAGGTGACGCCCGGACCGATGGCCGCGAACAGCGCGCCGTAGCGCTCGGCGGGCGTGGTGTCCCGATGCCAGGGCGTCTCCAGCACCCGGTCGGCCGGAATGCCGCCGGCCGCGGCGAAGCCCTCGGCCATCTCGCGGTAGAACGCCGGATCGACGCCGGCGAGATTGTGGACCGGGCCGTAGGCGTCGAGCGATCCCGGCACCATGACCGGCACGCCGTATTCGGCCGCGAGCGCGAGATAGATCGCGGCGAATTCGGGGGCCAGCGCCGCGGCCTGATGGGCATCGAAATGGGTGGGCTTCAGGCCCGCGGCGAGGAACGCCTCGATCTGCGCCCGCATCTCCGCCTCCACCGCTTCCGGCGCGGCATGGCGGCGAACCTCTGCAACGCTGCCCCAAAGATAGCCGTCACCATCGACGAGGCCGGAGGCGCGGCCGGGCGCGGTCAGCGGCCGCCAGCGGTAGTGCCGCTTCTCGGCGGTGATGGTGAGGTGGACGCCGAGGGCGAGCGCGGCGTTGGACCGACCTTCCTCGGCGATCTCCAGGAACCAGGGGCACGGCACCATCACCGAGCCGGAATCGCAGCGTCCAAGCCGGGCGAGTTCCAGGAACGCCGCATTGGCGCCGTGGCACATGCCGAGATCGTCGATGTTGACGACGATCCGCGGCTCGGGGGGTGTTGCCGTCGCGGTCGCCATCGCCGCCTCCTCAGGGCTCGACCGTGAAGCCCGCCTCTTCGGCTGCGGCCTTGAGGTTGCGATAGCCGAGCGTGGCGTAGGTCAGCGGATGGGCCTTGGCCGGGTCCTGTTCGGCCTCGACCACCAGCCAGCCCCGGTAGCCGTTGTCGGCGAGGCGGCGCAGCAGCGCCGGATAGTCGATGGAGCCGTCGCCCGGAACGGTGAAGATGCCCTCCAGCACCGCGCCCATGAAGCTCATGTCCTCGGCGCGCGCCCGCGCCAGCATGTCCGGCCGCACGTCCTTGCAGTGGACATGCACGACGCGGGCGACATGCCGCGCGAGAAGCGCCGCCGGATCGCCGCCGGAGAAGGCGCAGTGGCCGGTGTCGTAGAGCAGGCCGACGGCCTCGCCGGTGTGGGTCATGAGGGCGTCGATCTCGGCGTCGGTCTCGACGATGGTGCCCATGTGGTGATGGAACGCCATGCCGACGCCGAAGTCCGCCATGCGCTCGGCGAGCGCCGTCAGCTTGGCACCGTAGGCAGCCCATTGGTCGGCGGGAAGCTGCGGCCGGTCGGAGATCGGGCGGAAGATGCCGTCGTGGCGGCCGAGCGACGTGTCCGCATAGACCACCCGCTCGGCACCCAGCGCCTTCAGCAGCGAAAGATGCGGCAGCACCGCCTCGAATTCCGCCTCCACCTCGCGCTCGGCGATGCGGCCGTCGTACCAGCCGGAAACGAGGTCCAGCCCGTAGCGGCCGAGAACGGCCGCGAGCGCCTCCGGTTCGCGGGGAAACTTGCCGCCGAGTTCCGCGCCGCTGAAGCCGGCTTCCCGCGTCTGCGACAGGCAGACCTCGAGCGGGGTGTCGCCGCCGAGCGACGGCACGTCGTCGTTCGACCAGGTGATGGGGTTGATGCCGATTCTGACGCTCATGTCCGACGCTCGCGTGCTGTCCGAAAACGCTTTCTTGCGCCTCATCCTAGGCCGATCCGTCTCCCTCGCGAGTGCCAGTTTCGATGAGTTTGATGGTGCCAGTTGACGACCGGGCGGGCTCCCCTCACCATCGGCGCCGCCTGGAAGCCGTCCCGGCGGACGGCAGCGGCACAGTGGGCGAGATCGTGCCGGAGAGCTTTCCCCTCGAAGCCCTGATGCTCGACCGCGCGGCCGCGACCCCGCTGCACCGGCAGCTCTATGCCGCGCTCAGGAGCCTGATCGAGCAGGGGGTGCTCGTCGCCGGCTCCGCCCTGCCCTCCACCCGCACGCTCGCAGCCGATCTCGCAATCGCGCGCAACACCGTCACCGCGGCCTACGACCAGCTCGGCACGGAGGGCTACGTGGCGACCCGTGTCGGCGCCCGGCCGGTGGTGGTGGATCTGCCGATCTCGGCGCTTTCTCCGGCGGAAACCGGCGCGCCGCCGCCTCCCGCCCGGGCGCTGTCCCGCCGCGGCGCGCTGATGATGTCGCAGCCGGCCCATCACGGCACGCCGGGACAGCACGCGCTCCACCCCGGGATGCCGGATGCGGCGAGCTTTCCGTTCGCGACCTGGGGCAAGCTGATCGCCCGCCGCGCCCGCTTCGCGCGGACCTCGCTGTTCGGCACCTACCACGTCACCGGTCACCCCGACCTGCGGCAGGCCATCGCCGCCTACCTCAAGACCGCGCGCGGCGTGCGCTGCACCCCGGAGCAGATCGTGGTGACGACGGGCGCCCAGGCCGCGCTCGACCTTCTGGCGCGGCTTCTCGTCGATCCCGGGGAGGACGTCTGGATGGAGGAGCCCGGCTATTACGGCGCACAGGCCGCGTTCACCGCCGCCGGGGCGCGGCTCGTGCCGCTCGGCGTCGATGCCGATGGCTGGCAGCTCGATCTGCCGCGCCGGGCCGACGTTCGTCTCGCCTACGTCACGCCCTCCTGCCACCACCCGCTCGGCGCCACCATGCGGATGGAGCAGCGCCTGCGGCTTCTGGAGATCGCGGAGGCGCGGGAAGCGTGGATCGTGGAGGACGATTTCGACGGCGAATACCGCTTCCAGGGCCAGCCGATCCCGGCGATGCAGGGCCTCGACCGCTCGGGGCGGGTGATCTATGTCGGCACCTTCGCCAAGATCCTGTTTCCTGCGCTCAGGCTGGGCTTCATGGTGCTGCCCCCGGCACTTCACGAGGGAATCGCGCGCGCGATCAGCATCACCGGCCAGTTCGCGCCGCTGATTCTGCAGGCTGCGCTCGCGGACTTCATCGCCGAGGGCCACATGGCGCGCCACCTGCGGCGGATGCGGCGCATCTATGCGGCGCGCCGGCAGGAATTCCGCCTCGCCTGTGCCGCCGAGCTCGCCGACTGGATGACGCTGATGGCGGGCGACAGCGGCATCCAGATGGTCGGCCTCCTTGCCGAGGGGCTGGAGGACCGCGCGGTCGCCGCGGCCGCGCAGGCGCGCGGCGTCAACGTCTCGCCGCTGTCGATCCAGTACCGCCACGGCACCCCGCGGCAGGGCCTTCTGCTCGGCTATGCCGGCGCCGACGAGGCCGCCATGTGCCGGGGCATCGCCGTGCTGCGCGACGTTTTCCGCGCCCTTTCCCCCGGCCGGGGCGGCGGCGGGCTCAGCCGCGCACGCGCATGACGGTGCTGCGGCCGGGGGCGGTTTCGATGCGCAGGTAGCCGGCGAACTGCCGGTCGACGTCCGGGTCGCCGGTGTCGACGAACAGGCCCTGCGGCCCGATGGTGGCGAGCTTGGAGGGCGGGGCGACGGCCGTGACGTTGGAGGGACCGATCCGGGCGAGCACCTGCGCGCTTATTGGCTGGTTACCGCGCCCGAATAGACACCCATTGCCCCCTATGATGCCCACATGGATGCGCGCATGAGCGCGCATTGCACCCATCCCCGCGCGCGCGTCGAGATGGGCGAGGATGTCGGCCTCGCCGACATCGGCGGCGACGAGGGTGCCGTCGCGGACGAGATCGACGCCGAGGAGCGTCCCCTCGATCCCCATGGCGGCGAGCAGGCCCTGCATGGTGGAGCCCGGCCCGACGATGTGGAGCACGTCCGGCTGCATCGCCCGCGCCAGCACCCGGCAGAGCGCCGCGGTCTCGGCGTCCTCGCTCACCGGCATCGCCGCCTTGACCGGCTGGATCGCGCCATCGAGGGGCACCCGGCCGTAGCCGAACAGCCGGGTCGCCGGCCGGCCCCGGCGCAGGCTGTCCTCGTCGATGTCGAGGATCTCGGCCTCCCGCGTCCGCCCGGCCGCCGGATCGCCGGACAGGAGCCGCGCGGCGAGTTGTCCGGCATGGACCGGGGAGACCGCGAACACGCCGGAATACATCTTCACCCCCGCCGGGATGCCGACGAGGGGCACCCGCGTGCCCACGATTGCGGCGATATCGCGGGCGGTACCGTCGCCGCCAGCGAACAGGATGAGGTCGACGCCCTCGTCGAGGAAACGGGCAACGGCGGCACGGGTCTCCGCGGCCCCGGTGACGCCGGGCGTAGGCGTGAACACGGTCGTGGCGTCGAGGCCGGCGGCGCGGCAGGCATCAGCGCCCATCGCGCCGGCTGCGGTGACGACGGTCGCGGAGGTGCCGGCGAGCATCTTCAGCGCCGCCGCGGCTCGGCCGCCGGCGCCGGGGCGGGCACCGCGCGCCAGCGCCTCCTGCACGATGCCGGGTCCGTCGGAGCCCTTGAGCCCCACGGCGCCGCCGAGACCGGCGAGCGGGTTGACCACCACGCCCACGCGTCGCGGCGGGGCGTCTGCGGGCTCAATCATGACCGTACACCTGTTCGGCGCGCGAGGGTGGAGCACCGGCCGATCATCGTTGTTCCAAATCGATTATCCAAACCGCTGCGTCCGGAAAGGTCGGTCGAGAGAAGCGGTTTGTGCGGTATGATAACTTTTGTTCGTTATGCGAACAATCCATTGACGCGCTTCGCCAAGGCCGGCAAAGTTCGCTCACCCCGGCCGGCCCCACAGCGTGCGAGGCGTCATGACCTTTCCCCATCCGTTCATGGGCAACTCGGTGCCCGCCATCAAGCAGGCGATGCTCGAGCGCATCGGCGCCGAGACCGTCGAGGAGCTGTTCGAGCAGATTCCGGCCGACCACCGCATGGCGCGGCCGCTTTCGCTGCCGCCGGCGATGCCCTCGGAGGTGGAGCTCAGCCGACACCTGCGCCAGATCCTGCGCAAGAACGCCGACTGCGAGGCGAACCTCAGCTTTCTCGGCGGCGGATGCTGGCAGCACCACGTTCCGGCGATCTGCGACGAGATCGCCCGCCGCAGCGAGTTCCTGACGCCGGTCTGGGGCACCACGGCCTCGGACCACGGCCGAAATCAGGCCTGGTTCGAATTCACCAGCCAGCTCGGCGAACTCGTCGACATGGAGATCGTGAGCCTGCCGGTCTACAGCTGGGGCTGTGCCGCCGGCCACGCCATCCGCATGGCCGCGCGCCTCACCGGCCGCCGCGAGGTGCTGGTGCCGCGCATCCTCTGCCCGGAGCGGCGCTCCGTGATCGACAATTATTGCGAGCCGGCGGCCATGCCGAACCACATCGCGGTGGTCGAGGTTGGCTACGACCCGGCGACCGGCCGCATCGACCTCGCCGATCTCAAGGCGAAGATCTCGGACAGGACGGCCGCGGTCTATCTGGAGACCCCGAACTATCTCGGGACGATCGAAGCCGACGCCGCGACCATTGCCGAAATCGCCCATGCGGCCGGTGCCGAGTTCATCGTCGGGGTCGACCCGATTTCGCTCGGCATTCTCGCGCCGCCGTCGGCCTACGGCGCCGACATCGTGGTCGGCACCACCCAGCCGCTCGGCATCCACATGAACTGCGGCGGCGGCACCGGCGGCTTCATCGCCAGCCGCGACGAGGAGCGCTACGCGCGCGAATATCCCGCCCTGCTGGTTTCCATCGCCGAGACCATCGTGCCGGGCGAACACGGCTTCGGCCTCGCGCTGATGCACCAGTCCTCCTACGGCTCGCGCGAGAACGGCAAGGACTGGACCGGCAACTCGGTCTATCTCTGGGCGATCGCCAACGCGGCCTATATGAGCCTGATGGGCCCCGAGGGCTTCCGCGAGGTCGGCGACCTGATCATCGCGCAGGCCCACCATGCCGCCGGGCGGATCGCCTCGGTGCCCGGCGTCGCGGTGCGCTTCCCCGCCGGCTTCTTCAAGGAATTCGTCGTCGATTTCAGCGGCACCGGAAAGACGGTCGCCGAGATCAACCGGGCGCTCGCCGGACGCGGCATCTTCGGCGGCCACGACCTTTCCCCCATCCTGCCCGAACTCGGCCAGGCGGCGCTCTATGCCGTGACCGAGATCCACGCCGCAGCCGACATCGACCGCCTCGTGCAGGCCCTTTCGGAGATCGCCGCGCAATGACCGGAACCGCCCCCAAGCTTCCGCGCTATCACGCCGCCGTCTGGGACGAGCCGGTGGTGATGGAAATGGGCCATCCCGGCCGCCGTGGCGTGGTGTTCCCGAAGCCCGCCGCCGGGGCCGCTTCCGAGGCTGCTTCCGGTGCCGCTTCCGACGGGCTGGTGCCGGCCGGGATGCGCCGCGCCGTGCCGCCGGCGCTGCCGGAAATGTCGGAGCCCGACGTGCTGCGGCACTATCTGCACCTGTCGCAGGAAACGCTGGGCATGATGGGCATCAGCCTGTTCGGCACCTGCACCATGAAATACAACGCCCGCCTCAACGAGGCGCTGGCGGCGCGGCCGGAACTCGCCGAGGTGCATCCGCTCCAGCCGGAAGAGACGCTGCAGGGCGTTCTCGAAATCATCCACGGGCTCGACCTGATCCTGCGCGAGCTTTCCGGCATGGACCAGTTCGTGTTCCAGGCGGCGGGCGGGGCCGATGCGGCCTATACCCACGCCTGCGTGACGCGGGCCTGGCTCGCCGCGCGCGGCGAACTCGGCCAGCGCGACGAGATCATCACCTCGATCCAGGCCCATCCCTGCAATCCGGCCACCGCCGCGACCGCCGGGTTCAAGATCATCACCCTGCCGCTGGAGGAGAACGGCTACCCCTCCGTGGAGGCGCTGAAGGCGGCGATCTCGCCGCGGACCGCCGCGCTGATGATCAACAATCCCGACGACATGGGCCTCTACAATCCCCACATCAAGGAATGGGTCCGCCTCGTCCACGAAGCCGGCGGCCTGTGCTTCTACGACCACGCCAACTTCAACGGCGTGATGGGGCGCATCCGCGCCCGCGAACTCGGCTTCGACGCCTGCATGTACATGCTGCACAAGACCTTCGGCGCCCCGAAGGGCGGCGGCGGGCCGGCGGTGGGCGCCTACGGATGCAGCGCGGAGCTGGCGTCGTTCCTGCCGAAGCCGGTGGTGACGTTCGACGGCGACCGCTACCACCTCGATTTCGACCGGGCCGAGAGCGTCGGCAAGGTGCGCGAGTTCCTCGGCAACGTGCCGGTGGTGATGAAGGCCTATGCCTGGGCGCGCTCGCTCGGCGCCGAGGGCATCCGCGAGGCGGCGGATTTGTCCGTGCTCGGCAACAACTACATGGAGCACGAGATCCTGAAGATCCCCGGGGTGACGCGCTCCCACCCGGACATCGACCTGTGGCGTATGGAGATGACGCGCTTCAGCCTCGGCAAGCTGTTCGAGGACACCGGCATCAGCGCGGTCGACGTGCAGAACCGCATGGTGGATTACGGCATCGACGCCTTCTGGCTGTCCCACGAGCCGTGGATCGTGCCGCAGCCGTTCACGCCGGAGGCCGGCGAGATGTGGTCGAAGGAGGACCTCGACACCTGGATCGCGGTGCTGGCCGCCATCGTCGCGGAAGCCTATTCCGATCCCGACACCATCCGCAGCGCCCCCCACAACCAGGCCGTCCACCAGATCAAGGCCGGCCCGCTGGAAGACCCCGCGCACTGGGCCATGACCTGGAAGGCCTACCGGCGCAAGCACGGCACGGCAAAGGCGGTCGCCTGAACGAGCGCTGTCACGCGGCGGTCTCGAAGGAATCGGCCGGGCCGGTCGGGCAACGCCCGCTTTCTGGACCGGCCTATGCTCAGACGCGTCTGCAGGCGTCGCCCGTTCTTCGCCGTCGCTACTCTGCGGCGCCAGCGAGATCGTTCGTATCTTCGTCCTCGAACGGATATGAGGCGTAGTCGACGGATCGCAGCTCTTCGCCGTTATCGAACGCGCCGAAACCTGCGACGCGGAAGCCAGGGGCCCGCAGGAAATAGTCGGTGGGGGTCTTGCCCCTTCCGCTCGCAAAACGCTCATGCGGATCCGGCGCCTGATTGTCTGCGATCGTCATCCGGTCGGAGTTGTGGGTTTCGACGACGAGATAGATGTGATCCGGCCCGGGAGGCGGCAGACTGCTGATGGTCACCCCGACATCGCCCGGCTTCTGGTGGCCGACGTCCACGACGCCCCAGCCCCGTTTTTTCAGCATCGACGCCAGCGCGCCCGCTCCGCGTTCGGTCTTGATGTCGATGCCGGACATCTGGAGGAATGCGCTCAGCGTCGCGGCACAGGATCGCGTCGGAAAGGTGAAGCCGCTGCCCTCCATATAGCCCGCCGCTTTTGCATGCACGGCTGCGATCGTCTCCGTTCGACTGCCAAGCTCGATCAGCGCGGGAATACAGTCTCCATCCCCCTCGCCGATCACATTCACGACCGAATGGGCATCGTAGTAGCGGGCCGACACCATCTCGCCGATGAATTTGTCGGCGATCGCCCGCGCCGCGACACGGTCGGGATGGAGTTCGTCGTGCCAGTGATTGCTGCAGAGCCCCCGGACGTCGACGACACGGACCGCCTTGTTGGATGCCGCGATTTCCCCAAGCAAATCGTACATGCGATCCACGAGGACTGCGATGATGTACGAGCACAGTGGCAATTCCGGCGTGTATCCCTTTGAAGTGAAGGGCACTCCTAGCCAGCGTCCGCCGCTTTTCGGAATGGCGTGATCGTACCCATGAAGGAGTATTTTCGTCTGCGGGGATGAGACATTCACGAGACTTATAATCTGGAGATATTGGTCTCTAATTTTATCGTATATCCCGTCGACCTTAGCTCTATCCAGGCATTCCCAAGGGTCTGTCGTTCCTGCCCGATAGGGGTTCAGGAAACACTCAAGCTGGCCTCCGCCTAGGAAGTCGTTGCCTCCGCCAGAGAACACCAGAAAATCGAAGATTCCGCTCCGGATCGGTTGATAGAGGCCTGAATCCGCTCCCTTTCTACCATCGGGAGCATGGGAGCTTCTGACGATGTCTTCGAGTGTGTCTCCCGGCCATCCGATGTTCCTATAGTAAAATCTTGGATCTCTTTCGATAAAATTCGGAAATGCCTCATTGTATCCGAAGAAATATTCTGACCATGGATAGAGAATATTTGCCCACGAGTCGCCTTCTACTAATACCTTGTACTCGAAATTGGCGGGATCGGCGCCGTTCCGCAGGCCGTAATAGCGAGCTTCCTCGTAGCCACCGATCCGGAAGACCAGGCTTGTGTTTGTTTTTTCCATTTCGCGCATAGGATGTTCTCCGCCCATTTAGGGTGCATTTTTCTCCTTTAAGTAGAGTGTAACGAATGGTGTGAAATGCAACGACATTTCGCGTCGCCATGGGGAACAGGCGTATCGCAGCCCGCCATGCTGGGGGCGCCGTCATGCCATGGAAACCGGCCGGCACCGGGGAGCCTGCACCCGCAGGTTTTCCCGATCCCGGCCCCGCAGCCGGTGTCGCCGGCGGGTTATTCCATGTTGGTGTGATTGGCGCGCATGCGTTCGGCGGAGATGTCGAGGCGCGCCTTCAGCTTGAGGATCATCACCTCGAACAGCACGAACAGGCTGCCTTCGAACACCGATCCCATCGGCAGCAGCGAGACCTTGGCGCCCTGATCGTCGGCCATCGTCTGGGCGGGCAGCACGAGGACCTCGTCGGCCATCTGCGGGACCCGGCCCTGGGGCTGGGCGGTGATGACCAGAACCCGGGCGCCGGCATTGCGGGCCACGCCCACCAGCGCCACGGCCGTCGAAATCTCGCCGGGGCCGCAGACGTTGAGGAACAGGTCGCCCTTGCCGATCGCCGGCGTCGTCATGTCGCCGACCACGGAGACCGACAGCCCGAGGTGGAACAGCCGCATGGCGAAGCCGCGGATCTGGAGCCCCTCCCGGCCGCCCGCATAGACGGTGATGTGCCGGGCGGCGGCGATGGTCTCGACGGCGCGGTCGACAGCGGCCTCGTCGATGCGGTCGAGCGGAGCGGCCAGTTCTTCGAGGGCCGTCCTGTACATGCTTGTCATCGTGTGCTCCTCCCGGTGAGCGCGTCGCGCCTGTTTCCGGCGCTGGATTATGGATGTCGAGCCGCTGCGGACGCTCTGGCGTCGGGTCGTCCGGGCGGCACCGGATGACCCGGGCACGACATCATCCCCGAAGTCCATAATTTTCGGCTACCGCCCCGAACGGATGGTGCCGGCTGCGCCTCCCCGGAGGTTCGTTCTGTCAAGCCCGGCGATAATTGATCGGACCCCGGCCGGGCTCTGGACAAGGCGCAACCCGCACAGGAAAGTCGCGGCGTATCTTACCGTCATCGCCGGAATTTCCGCCGCAGGGCGATCGCTTCCACGGGGTTGCGCATGAGTGTCGCGTCGACAGACAGCCGGCAGCGCTGGTGCACCGTGTTCGCGACCGCCGGCGCGCTGGGCATGATCATGATCGACGCCACCGGCACCGCCGTGGCGCTGCCCTCGATCCAGCGCGACCTGCTGCTGAGCCAGGGCAGCCAGCAGTGGATCATCACCCTCTACGCGCTCACGCTGGCGGTGGCGATCGCGACCGGCGGGCGGCTCGCCGACGTCTATGGCCGGGCGCGGGTGTTCCGCCTCGGCGTCGCGCTGTTCGCGGCGGGCTCGGCGGTGAGCGGCCTCGCGCTCGATCTGCCCATGCTTTTGTGCGGCCGCACCATGGAGGGGCTGGGCAACATCCTGATGGCCCCGGCGGCGGCGCTGCTGGCCACCGAGGCCTTCGGCCCCGCGGAACGGGGACGGGCCATGGGGCTCTATACCGGCCTCGGCGGGCTCGCCATGGTGGTCGGCCCCATCGTCTGCGGGGCGGTGGTGCAGGCCGGCGGCTGGCGCTGGGCCTTCTTCGTCAACCTGCCGCTCGCCGCTGCCGTTCTCCTGCTGCTGCGCGCGGCGGGGGCCGCCGCCGCAAGTCCGCGCAGCGGCGTGTTCCGGCCGGCCGAGAGCGTGCTTCTGGCGGCGGCGCTGGGCCCGATCGTGCTCGGTCTGCAGCAGAGCCACGCCTGGGGCTGGACCTCGCCCCTGACGCTTTCGCTGGTGGCGGGCGGAACCCTGCTGCTCGCGGTGTTCGCGGTCATCCAGGCGCGCTCGGCCGACCCGCTCGTGGACGTGCGCCTGTTCACGCAGCGGCAGTTCTGCGCGGACGGCATCGTATTGTTCTGCGCCCAGTGCGCCATCGTCGGGCAATCCGCCTACGGCGCCATCTATCTGCAGCGCGTGCTGCATTTCGCGCCGCTGGAATCCGGCCTCGCCATGCTGCTGTTCCTCGCCCCGATGATGGCATGCGCGCCGCTCTCGGGCGTGCTCTACGACCGCTACGGGGTGAAGGTGCCGGTGGTGGCGGGGCTCGCACTGGCGACGGCGGGCTTCATTCTGGAAATCCAGGCGCTGCCAAGGATGGACTTCGCCTTCATGGCGCCCGCGCTGTTCATGACCGGCGCCGGCATGGGCCTGTCGCTGTCGCAGACCTACACCGATGGCACCGGGCAGGTGGCGGAAAGCCGGCGCGGCCGGGCGTTCGGCGCCCTCGATACGGTCCGCCAGCTCGGCGGCGCCATCGGCATGGCGGCCATCGGCACCGTGGTGGTGGCCATGGAGCGGGGCCGTTTCCTCTCCATCGCCGCGGACGCGGCGCCGGAAGGCCCCGCGCGCGTGCAGCTCGAAGCGCTCATGGCGGACGCCATCTATGGCAAGGACGCCGCCGTGCACACGCTGGCGGAACAGTGGCCAGCGGTCGCCTCGGCCCTGCGCGCGAGCGCCGCGCTCAGCATCTCCGACGGCTATCATGTGGGGGCGGGCATGCTCGCCCTCGCGCTGTGCGCGGCGGTGCTCATGATGCGCCGCCCCTCGCCCGCGACACGTCGGACCGGGAGGGAGACGGCCTGATGCGCATTGTCTTCGCCTCGCTCGGATCGCTGGGGGACCTGTTCCCCATGCTCGCGATGGCGCAGGCGCTGCGGGCCCGCGGCCACGCCCCCGCCATTGCCGCCCCCGCCGCCCACGCGGCGCGCGTCACGGCGCTCGGCCTGCCCTTCCATCCGCTGCGGCCCGATTTTCCGCCGCAGGTGCTGACCCGCATCTTCGGCGACCCGGTGCATGGCGGAAAGCGGCTGTTCGACGAGACCATCTTTCCCCATGTGCGCGAGACCTACGCCGACCTGCTCGCCGCCGCACAGGGCGCCGATGCGCTGGTGGCGGGGGAACTCCTCTATGTGGCACCGCTGGTGGCGGCGAAGCTCGACCTGCCGTGGGCGAACGCCATGCTTTCGCCCACCACGATGATGTCGGCGCTCGACCCGTGCGTGCTCGCGTGGTTTCCGGCGGGCTATCATCTGCGCCATCTCGGCCTATGGCCGCAGCGCGTGCTGCTCAACTTCGTCCGCCGCGCGACCAACAGCTGGGCCAGCCCCCTCATCGCCTTTCAGCAGGAACTGAGGGTGGGCACGGGCGACGTCGTGGTCGAGGGCAAGTTCTCGCCGCATCTGGTTCTGGCGCTGTTCCCGCCCGCCTTCGGTGCAAAACAACGCGACTGGCCGGCGGCCTCGGTGCAGACGGGCTTTCCCTTCCTCGCCCAGACGCCGGCTCCGGAGACCGCTGCGCGCCTCAGGGCCTTCCTGGAGGCGGGGGCGGCGCCGGTGGTGTTCACGCTCGGCACCACCGTGGTGCATCTCGCCGAGGACTTCTATCAGGTGGCCGCCGACGCGGCGCTCGCCCTCGGCCGGCGGGCGATCTTGCTGATGGGCGACAAGCCGCCGCCGCGCGCGCCGGCGGACCGGGTTCTGGCGCTCGGCTACGCCCCGCACGCCAGCGTCTTTCCCTATGCGGCGGCGATCGTGCAGCACGGCGGAGTGGGCGGCTGCGCCGAGGCCCTGCGCGCGGGCGTGCCGGTGCTGACCATCCCCGTCGGCTTCGACCAGCCGGACAATGCCGAGCGCCTGCGCCGGATGGGCGTCGGCGCGGTGCTGGACCGCAGGCGCGTCAACCGCGCGAGCCTCGAACGCAGCCTGCGCGCCGTTCTCGCCGACACGGCCATGGCCGCCCGCGCCAAGGCGGTGGCCGCCTCCATGGACCCGGAGGCGGACATTGCGCGCACGGCGGATGCCATCGAAGCCATGGCCCGGCACGAGCCGGCGGTCGGCGCCGCCGGATGACGATGCCGCGCCCGCTGTTCCGCATCCGCGCCGCCCGCCGAGGGGCTCCCGCAGCTCCGGGGGGCCTTCGGGCGCGCCAGACTTCACCTGCTTCCCGGGTTGCCCGATGGAGACACCATGTCCGAGACCTCAACGCCCCCGGCCCTGAAGAACGTAGACCTCGACATGGCGGCTGGCACCGTGCGCGTGTGCTGGTTTCCGGGCGCGAGCCGGGAGGCGGTGCTGGCGGCCGTGCGCGCGGCCGCTGGCCTCGAGGCGGACGCGGCGTTCCATGTCGAAACGGCGGACGGGACTGTCGTCGCCTTCGACGACAGCGTGCCCGACGGCATGCGGCTGCGGCTCGTGGTGGAGAGCGGGGCGCCGGCCCCGGCCGCGCCTGCGGTCCGCCAAGCGGTGCAGGGTCCCCGGCCCTATCCCATCATCGGCAACCTGCCCGACCTGCACCACGCCGACGGCCTCGTGGCGGCGGTCGATGCCCTGCATGCGAAGCACGGCGAGTTCTTCGCGTTTCAGGTCGCCGGCAAGCGGGCCTATTTCTGCGCCGACGCGGACATCGTCGCGGAGATGTGCGCCGCGCCGGACGTGTTCGCCAAGCTGGTGGAAGGGCGCGGCGGCCTGCGCAACCTCGCGGACAAGAGCGTCGGCAGCGCCCTGTTCACGGCGAGCGACAACGATCCGCTGTGGCATCAGGCGCACCGCATCCTCGCCCCGGCCTTCGGCGCGACGGCGCTCAAGAACTATTATGGCCGCATCGTCGAGGTCGCGGACGACCTGCTGGACCATCTCGACCGGCTCGCGCCCGGCGAAAGCTTCCTCGCCACCGAGCTGATGACGCGGATGACCTTCGAGGCCATCTCGTACGCCGCCTTCAACCGCCGCTACGGGGCCGTCGATTCGCCGGGCCTGCCGCCGTTCGTGGAGGCGATGAACGTGGTGCTGACGGACGCCATGGCGGAGCCCAAGCGCCTGCTGCCGGAGGTGTTCTATCACCAGGCCCGCAAGGCGCGGGCGGCGGCCGACAGGATCATGCTGGAGGAGGTGGAGACGATCGTCGCCGAGCGCCGCGCCGCCATGGCCGCCGGCGAGGCGGTGCCGACCGACCTGCTTCAGGTCATGCTCACCACGCCCGACCGCGTGACCGGGCAGAAGCTGCCGGACGACAACATCCGCGGGCAGCTCATCGTGCTGCTCATCGCGGGGCACGAGACCACCTCCGGCATGCTGGCCTACGCCCTCTATCACCTGTGGAAATATCCCGAGACGATGGAGACGCTCATCGCCGAGGTGGATCAGGTGCTCGGCCGGGATTTCTCGTACAAGCCGACCTACGAGGATGTCGGCCGGCTGGTCTACACGCAGCGGGTGCTGAAGGAGGCGCTGCGGCTGTGCCCGCCGGTGCCGATGTTCCCGCGCGCCATCACCCGCGACGCGGTGGTGGGCAACGGCCGCTACGAGGTGAAGGCGGGCGAGCGCATCTTCGTCTCGCTGTCGGCGATGCAGAAGAACCCGCGCTTCTGGGGGGAGGATGCGCAGGTGTTCCGTCCCGACCGGTTCGGGCCGGAAGAGGAGGAGCGCCACCATCCCCACGCCTACCATCCCTTCGGCATGGGCGCGCGCTCGTGCATCGGTTTCCAGTTCGCCCTGATCGAGGCCAAGATGGTGCTGGCGCGCTTCATCCAGCGCTTCACCGCCCACCCGAAGGACCCGCATTACGTGCTGCGCCACAAGCAGGCGCTCACCGTGAAGCCGGCTCATCTGGAGATGCTGCTGGAGCGCCGGCCGGAGGTGAAGGGCCGCTTCCCGATCCGGCCGGAGCCGCCGAAGGCGCAGGCCGCGCCCGCTGCCGAGGCCGCGCAGGCGGGCGGGCGGCGCATGAGCGTGCTCTACGGCTCCAACATGGGCGGCTGCCGCGACGTGGCGCTGGCCCTTGCACAGCAGGCGGGGGCGCGGGGCTTCTCGGCCACGGTGGCGGAGCTGGACGAGCAGGCCGGACAGCCCTGGCTGACGGACGGGCCGGTGCTGATCGTGACCTCGACCTATAACGGCACGCCGCCGGACAATGCCGCCCGCTTCGCGAAATGGCTGGAAGCGGCGCCCGCCGGTGCCTGCGCCGGGCTGCGGTACGCGGTGCTCGGCTGCGGCAACACCCAGTGGCACCAGACCTTCCAGAAGTTCCCGAAGACCGTCGCCGCGCGCCTCTCCGAGCTGGGCGGCACCGCGCTGCTGGAGGCCGGCACGGCGGATGCCGCGGGCGATTACGAGGCGGCGGTGGACAGCTGGACCGCCGCCTTCTGGGCAGCCCTGGAAACCGCCTTCGGAAGCGCGGACGGCGGCGATGCGACCGGCCCCGGCGCGCGTGACTTCGGCGCGCGTGACCCGGGCGCGATTGCGGACATGCCGGCGGTGAAGGTGGAGGTGGTGAATTTCGCCGGCAACGCCAGCGGCGCGGCGCCGCGTTCCGGCACCAGGCTCGACCAGGGCGCGTTCTTGGCCCGGGTCGGGATCAATCGGGAACTGCAGGGGGCCGGCGCGGTCTGCTCGACCCGGCATATCGAGATTCCGCTGCCGGCCAGCACCTCCTATGCCGCCGGCGACCACCTGGCTGTGTTCCCCGTCAACCCGCCGGCTCTGGTCGCCTCCGCCGCCGCGCGCTGCGGCCTTGCGCCGGAGACGCGCGTGCTGCTGACCGCCCTTCACCCGGAAGCCGCCGGCGAGGCCGGGCTGCCCTTCGGCATGCCGGTTACCGTCGGCGAACTGCTGGCCGAACACGTGGACCTCGCAGGCCCCGTCACCCGCCGCGATCTGCGCGCGTGGGCGCAGGCGGCCCAATGTCCGCCGGACCGGGCGCGGATCTCCGGCTGGCTGTCGGATTTCCCGACGGCCGTGGCGGAGGCGAAGCCGCGCATGGAGGACCTGCTGGCGCAGGTGCCCTCCGTGAAGCTCGACCTCGCCACGCTGCTCACGATCCGCCCGGCGCTGAAGCCGCGCTATTATTCCATCTCGTCTTCGCCGCTGATGTCGCCGCAGGCCTGCACGATCACCGTCGGCGTGCACCAGTTCGACACCGCCGACGGGGTGCGGCATGACGGCCTGTGCAGCCCCTATCTGGCGGCCTGCGCCGAAGACACGCCGCTGCGCGTGCTGGTGAAGGACACCGGCAGCGCATTCCATCTGCCGGCTGACCCTGCCGTGCCGCTGGTACTGATCGGGCCGGGCACGGGGCTCGCGCCGCTGCGTGGCTTCATCCAGGAGCGCCACGCCCAGCGGGCGCAGGGGCTCGCCGTCGGCCCGGTGCTGCTGTTCTTCGGCTGCCGCGACGAGAGCGACTATCTCTACCGCGAGGAACTGGAGACCTATCGCGACGAGGGCACGCTGAGCCTGCTGGCGGTGGGCTTCTCCCGCCGTGCGGGCACGCCGAGAACCTATGTGCAGGATCTGCTGCGCGTGCACGGGGACGAGGTGCGGCGGCAGGTGGCCGGCGGCGCCTCCGTTCTCGTCTGCGGCAATGCCCGCACCATGGCCCCGGACGTGCGCGCCACCTTCGCCGAGCTTCTCGGCGGGCCGGCGCTGGCGGAGCTGGAAGCCGGCGGGCGCTATCTTCAGGACGTGTGGGCCTCGGCCTGAGGCCCGAAACGCCTGTCCCCGCGCGCGGTGAGGCACACGGGGACAGGCGGCATTCGCGGATCGGGAGCGCTCTCCGATCGGATGGGCTCATCCGATCGGCAGGAAACCGCTCCAGATTCAGACGCTTGAACATGTCCCGTCCGGACGGGTTCGATCCGGACGGGACATGCCGCAGGAGCGGGGGCTTCGGCCCGGTCAGCCGTGCCAGAGGCCTTCGCGGACGAGTTCGTCGGCGACGCGGTCGACGGCGGTGCGGGCGCGGGAGACCATCAGCGCGATCTCGTCCTCGGAGATCACGAACGGCGGCGAGAACGAGATGGTATCGGCATGGGGCAGCGCGCGGGTGATGAGCCCTTCGGCGAGCGCGGCCTTGACGATGCGGCCGGCGATCTTGAGCGAGGGCTCGAACCGGGTCGCGGGTTCCTTCGCCGCCACGAACTCCACGGCGCCGACGAGGCCATGGCCGCGGATATCGCCGACGAGCGGGTGATCGGCGAACGCCTCGGCGAGCCGCTCGTGCATGAAGGCGCCGCGGCGGCCGGCCTGCTCGACGAGGCCGTCCTTCTCGATGATGTCGAGATTGGCGAGCGCCGCCGCGGCGGCGAGCGGATGGGCCGAGTAGGTGTAGCCATGGCCGAACACGCCGAGCGTGGCCTGGCCATCGACGATGGTGCGCCACACCTTCTCCGACACCATACAGCCGGAAAGGGGGACATAGGCCGATGTGATACCCTTGGCGACCGAGATCAGGTCCGGCTGCATCTCCATCGCGGTCGCGCCGAACATGGTGCCGAGACGGCCGAAGCCGGAGATGACCTCGTCGGCGATCAGAAGCACGTCGTGACGGTCGAGCACGGCGCGGATCGCCGGATAGTAGCCCTTCGGCGGCACGATCACGCCACCGGCGCCCATCACCGGCTCCATGATGACGGCGCCGACCGTATCCGGCCCCTCGGCGAGAATGAGGTCTTCCAGATCGCGGGCGAGCTTCGCCACGAAGTCCGCATCCGACTGGCCGGGCTCGGCCTCCCACAGCCGGTAGGGCGGCGTGGTGTGGCGCACGAAATCGAGCGGCAGGTCGAACCCGGAATGCAGCGAGGGCATGCCGGTGAGGCTGGCGGAGGCGAGCGTGACGCCGTGATAGCCGCGACGGCGGGCGATGATCTTCTTCTTCTGCGGCTTGCCGCGGGCGTTGTTGTAGTACCAGACGATCTTGATCTGGGTGTCGTTGGCGTCCGAGCCGGACTGGCCGAAGAACACCTTGGACATCGGCACCGGCGCCATCTCGATCAGCTTCTCGGCGAGCAGGATCGGCGTGTCGGTGGCCCAGGACGAGAACGAGTGGAAATAGGGCAGCGTCAGCGCCTGCCGGTGGATCGCCTCGGCGATCTCCGGCCGGCCGTAGCCCACATTGACGCACCACAACCCCGCCATGCCATCGAGATAGCGCTGGCCGTGGGCGTCCTCCAGCCACACGCCCTCGCCCTTGACGATGACCTGCGGCCCGGTGCGCTCGTGGTCGGCGAGCGCGGTGAAGGGATGGAAGAGATAGCGCTTGTCGAGGGATTCGAGATCGGGCCCGTTGCGCAAGATCGTGGTCATGAAAGCTCTCCGGCGAGGATGCGCCGGCAGGTATCGGCGCAGGCGGGAGGCGGTCCGGGGCGTCGGCGGGCATGGCCGGGCAAGGCAGAACGCCCGCAGCGCGGCTCGCCGGACGATCGCGATCGGATCGCCGTGCAGTCATCCGCAATGCGAACGACTGTGCGCATATCTGGCGCGCGATAGGGCTGGTTTGCAAGCGGAAAACACCGCTCGCGACCGTCCGCGCATCCGGAGCGGTCCATCCAGCGAATAAATTTTGTTCGCTTTACGCACATTTGTTCGTAATATGACGTGCTCCCAGCCCGTGCCGTCGCCGTCTGTCGCGATCCGGGCCGACCGGACCGCGCCTTCAGGACTGCGCCCAAGGATCCCCGCCATGCTGACGCTCAACGACACCGCCCTTCTCCGTCAGGCCTGCTATGTCGACGGCCGTTGGGAGGACGGAACCGGCGACGCCATCGTCGTCACCAACCCTGCGACCGGCGCCGTGGTGGGCCAGGTGCCGAAGCTCGGCCGCGAACGGACGCAGGCCGCCATCGCCGCCGCGTCTGCCGCGCTGGCCGACTGGGCGGCGACGCCCGCCAAGGAGCGGGCCGGCATCATCCGGCGCTGGTACGACCTGATCGTCGCCAACGCCGACGATCTCGCCCGCATCCTCACCGCCGAACAGGGCAAGCCCTTCCCCGAGGCGCGGGGCGAGATCCTCTACGGCGCCGCGTTCTTCGAGTGGTTCGCGGAGGAAGCCAAGCGCGTTTCCGGCGAGACCATTCCCGCCCCCACCCGCGACAAGCGCCTGCTCGCCATCCGCCAGCCGATCGGCGTGTGCGCGGCGATCACGCCGTGGAATTTCCCGATGGCGATGATCCCGCGCAAGGCGGGACCGGCGATCGCGGCCGGCTGCACCATGGTGCTGAAGCCGGCGAGCGCGACGCCGTTTTCCGCGCTCGCGCTTGCCGAACTCGCCGACCGCGCGGGCCTGCCGGCCGGGGTGTTCAACGTCGTCACCGGCAGCGCCTCGGTGGTCGGCGACGAACTCGTCACCAACCCGACGGTCCGCAAGGTGACGTTCACCGGCTCGACCGAAGTCGGCCGCGAACTGATGGCGAAGGCCGCCGGCACCATCAAGAAGGTATCGCTGGAACTGGGCGGCAACGCGCCCCTGATCGTGTTCGACGACGCGACCCTTGAGACCGCGGTGCAGGGCGCGGTCGCCTCGAAGTTCCGCAATGCCGGCCAGACCTGCGTCTGCGCCAACCGCCTGTACGTGCAGGACGGCATCTACGACGCCTTCGTCGCCCGCTTCGCCGAAGTCGTCGCCGCCATGAAGGTGGGCGACGGCATGGCCGAGGGCAGCGAGCAGGGACCGCTGATCGACGAGTCCGCCGTCGCCAAGGTGGAGGAGCACGTTGCCGACGCGCTGGCCAAGGGGGCGCGCGTCGTGACCGGCGGCGAGCGCCATGCCCTGGGTGGCACCTTCTACAAGCCGACCGTGCTGGCGGACGCGACCGCCGACATGCGCATCGCCCGCGAGGAGACCTTCGGCCCGGTGGCGCCGGTGTTCCGCTTCACGGACGAGAAGGAGGTGATCGCGCAGGCCAACGACACGGAGTTCGGACTGGCCGCCTATTTCTTCACCACGAACCTCGCGCGGACATGGCGCGTGGCCGAAGCGCTTGAATTTGGCATCGTGGGCGTCAATGCTGGCCTGACAGCCTATGAAGGAGCACCCTTCGGGGGAGTGAAGGCGTCGGGAATCGGCCGTGAGGGCTCCCGGCACGGCATCGAAGAGTTCCTAGAACTCAAATATATCTGCTTGGGCGACATGAACTGATGAGCGAAGCCACCGTGAACGATGACCTGATGACGGGCGAAGAAGCGACCGCGGGGGATCCCGTCGTCGAGGTCAACGACCGCGACTATGTGAATTCGCTCGCGCGGGGGCTTGAAGTCATCAAGGTCTTCACCCGGCATACGCCGAAGATGACCCTGAGCGAGGTGGCGCAGGCGACGGGCATGACCCGCGCCACCGTGCGCCGCTTCCTGCTTACGCTGGTGCGGGAAGGTTACGTCGAGACCAACGGCAAATATTTCAACCTGCGGCCGAAAATCCTGGAGCTCGGCTTCTCCGCGCTGTCGTCCATGGACATCTGGGATGTGGCCCAGCCGATCATGAACGACCTGTCGGAGAAGCTGCAGGAATCGTGCTTCGCCGCGGTGCTCGACCATGATTCGGTGATCTATGTCGCCCGGGCGACATCGAACCGGCGGATGAATGTCGGCATCAATATCGGCAGCCGCGTGCCGGCCCACACCGTTTCCACCGGGCGCGTGCTGCTGGCCGCGCTGCCGGACGAACTTCTCCACCAGTACCTGGAGGAGATGACGCTGACCAAGTTCACCCCGAACACCACCACCTCCAAGGTGCAGCTTCGCGACCAGATCGACGAGGTGCGGTTGAAGGGCTGGTCGATCGTGGATCAGGAACTCGAGGTCGGGCTGCGCTCGCTCTCGGTGCCGGTGCGCGACGGCCAGGGCAAGATCGTCGCCGCGCTCAATGTGTGCTGCCCGAGCATGCGCATCACGCTGGAAGACATGCGCACGCGGGTGCTGGCGGAAACGCTGGAAGCCTCCAACCGCATCACCCGCGCCCTGCAGATCTGAGGCGAGGCCCCCGAGGGCGCGCGGCGCGCCCCCGGGACCAGAACAGAACGGCGGCGATGCCGCCGAGGGCGCGCGGCGCGCCCCCGGGACCAGAACAGAACGGCGGCGATGCCGCCGAGGGCGCGTGTCGCGCCCCCGTGATCAGAACAGGACGGCGGCGATGCCGCCGAGGGCGCTGATGCCGGACGCCACCACGACGCCGAGCGCGCCGGTGCCCGGGCAGAGCAGCAGGCCGATCAGCGCCCCGATCGCCGCGCCGACGAGGGCGCCCGCGGCGGGCTCGGCGCAGGCCCGCAAGAGTGCGCGGAGCCGAACAAGCCGCACCGGGAGCCGTATCGCGGCTGCGCTGCGGACGAACCCTACCTTCGGGAACAGGGGTCCGATTTTGATCGTATCACTCGACATGACGGCCTCCTTCGTTTTCGGGCCACAGCAATCCCGCTTCCGGTCCCGGCACGGCCGGGAGCGGTTGATTCGGAAGCCGGATGTTCGCGTTGAACGGTCGTCAGCCCGAGACGTTTTACGGGTCGGCCTGGCGGACGACGACGTCGTTACGATGAAAGCTACAGGAACGTCGTGTTCTTCGGTGCCTTCGACTTCATCGCGACGTCGATGATGGGAAGATACGCCTTCGGACGTAACGATACAGAGGCCCGTCACCCACGCTGGGTATATTTCCTGGAATTAACGAAGGCCTGCGGCACGGCCGGAATTGACGACGGCCGGCGGCACGGCCGCCGATGGGGCCGTCGGCGTGACCGGGATGGCCGCCGAGGCCGCCCGCGCGTTCAGGGCGCGAGGCGGGCAATGTCCTCGATGGCGACGGGCTTGACCGGAATGCGGGGGGCGAAGCCGGTGAACTCGTCGCGGGGCCGGCCGAAGCGGTCGGCGAGGAAGGCATCGAGCAGCGGCGCGCAATAGCGGCCCTGGCACCGGCCCATGCCGACGCGGGTGCGCCGCTTCACGGCGCCGATCTCGCGCATGTTCTCGCCGAGCGCGGCCTCGATCTGGCCGAACGTCACCTCCTCGCAGCGGCAGAGGAGCGTGTCGGGCGTGGCGAGCGACCAGTCATAGGCCGGGGCGGCGTAGAGCTGCCACAGGGCGCGCTGGAAGCGGCGGTGGCGCGCGCGATCCTTATCCGCCCGCGCGGCCTCGGCACGGAGCGCGGCGGGAATCGGCCGGCCGAGCGATTCGGCGGCGGCAAGCCCGACGAGCACGCCTTCCGCGAGCGCCAGCCGGGCGCCGCCGAGCCCGGTGCAGTCGCCGAGGGCATAGATTCCGGCGACGTCGGTGAGGCCGCGCCCGTCGCGGCGCACCGCGAGCTGGCGGCGGTCCGCATCGTAATCGTGGCCGCAGCCGAGCGCGCGCAGGAGTTCGCTGGCGGGTTCGAAGCCGTAGCCGAGACAGACGGCGTCGACCTCGAACGTGCGCTCGCCGGCCGGCGACGCGACGCGCGCCGTCAGGCCGGAGGCGGTCGCCTCGATGCCGGTGATGAGCGTGCCGTAGAGCATCGGCGTGCCGGCGGCGCGGCGGCGGGCGTGGTAGCGCACGCCCTCGCCGACCAGTTCCGGGGCCGCGCGCGCCATTTCGAGAAGAAGGCCGGCGCTCGCAAGGCCGGGACGGGCCGCCGCCTCGGCGACGGCGACGATTTCGGCTCCGCCGGCGATCAGCTCGGCGGCAAGCTGGAGATTGAGCGGGCCGTTGCCGGCGATCAGCACGCGCCGGCCCGGCAGGCGGCGGGCGGTGCGCCACAGCGTCTGCGCCGCGCCGGTGGTCATCACGCCGGGAAGCGTCCAGCCCGGCACGGGCCAGCCGCGCTCGTAGGCGCCGGTGGCGACGATGGTGGCGCCGGGGGTGATCTCCATCGCGCCGGCGGCATCGGCGGCCGCGAACAGGCCGGGGTCGAACCCGCCCCACACGGTGCAGCCGGACCGGATCGTGACGCCGGCCGCTACGACCGTCTCGATCAGCGCCCTGCCCTCGCGGTGCTGGCGGTCGGCCGGCGCGATGCCGGGACCTTCGACGGCGAGCTGCTTGAAATATTGGCCGCCGGCCTGGGACCGCTCGTCCACCACGAGGACCTCGGCCCCCGCCCGCCGGGCGGCGAGCGCGGCCGAAAGGCCGCCGGGACCGGCGCCGATCACCAGAATGTCCGGCGAAAGCCGTTCGGCGGCGGCGCCGCTCGCGAGGGCCTCTCCGGCTGCGGGCGGCAGCGGCGGGCGGCCATGGGCCTCGCGGCGCACCTGCATCGGCCGGTCGACCTTGGTCATGCAACTGCGCTGGTTGGCGCAGCCGTCCACCTCGACGATGCAGTCGTGGCAGACGCCCATGCCGCAGAACAGGCCGCGCTCGTCGCCGCTGCGGTTGCTGCGCATGACGCGCACGCCATCGCCGGTCAGCGCGGCGGCGAGGCTTTCGCCGCGGCGGGCCGCGATCCGGCGGCCCTCGAACGCGATCTCGACGGACGAATCGTCTGCGGACTTGCTCTCGGCGGATTTGCCCTCGGCGGGCGGCTTCATGTCGGGTTCTCCGAACGGCGGTGGCGCACGAGGGACATCAGCCGGCGGTCCCGCCAGGCGACGCGCTCGCCCCACCGGTCGAGCGGCAGCAGCGCGCGCCTCTCGGCGGCGACGGTCGCGACGAGGTCCGGCGTCCACGGATCGTTCTGGCCGCGTTCGGCGCCCATGCGGGCATAGGCAGGCCCCATCTTCTCGGCATGGGAGGCGATGCCGCCCTGGGTGTTGAGATCCACGGTTTCGAACGGCCCGATGACCGACCAGCGCAGGCCGAGGCCGTCGCGGACGATGGTGTCGATATCCTCCACCGATGCGACGCCGTCGCGCACGAGGCAATAGGCTTCCCGCAGCAGCGCGCCCTGAAGGCGGTTGAAGACGAAGCCCTCGACCTCCTTGTGCACCAGCACCGGGGAGAGTCCGGCCTGAGAAAGGATGGCCTGCGCCGCGGCGACGACATCCGGCCGGGTGAACGGCGCCGGCACGACCTCCGCCACGGGAATGAGAAACGGCGGGTTGCCGGGATGGACCACCAGCACACGGTCGCGCCCGGCGAGACCGGCGGCGAAGGACGAGGCCGTGATGGCCGAGGAGGCGCTGGCGAGCACCGCGCCAGGCGGCGCGAGACGGTCGAGTTCGGCGAACAGGGCCGTCTTGAGATCGAGCCGCTCGGGCGCGCATTCCTGCACGTAGGCGACCCCGGCGACGGCGGCGGCGAGATCACCGACGACGGCGATGCGGGCCGCGACGGCATCCACCGGTTCGTCGAGCAGATCGTAGGCCGCGAGATCGGCGAGCTTGCCGGCGACGAGGCCGGGGACCGCCGCGCGCCGGGTCTCGTCCGGCTCCTGAAGCCTGACCGGGCGGCCGGCGCGGGCGAACACGATGGCGAAGGCGATGCCGATGCTGCCGCCGCCGATCACGGCGACGGGCGCGGACGCCGCTTGCGCCGGGTCTTGCCGGTCGGGGCTCTCGTTGGGAGTATCCGCGGTCATGATCCAACCGTTGCGCGCAGTGACGCGAGAGGAGAGATGTCATTACGTTCGCATTGCGAACTTATGTTCACATGATTACACTCGCCCAGACGATCCGCAAGGCCGATCCGCAAGGTGGATCCGTTTCCCTCTGACCCGCGCGAGGCGTCTCATGCCTGGTTGCCTGCCGCTCCCGCTTTCAGCGCGCCGCGCCTGCGCACGGGCGTCGGCCCGTGGCGGCTGCCCCGCGCTGCCCGCCCACCTTGCGATGCCGTGCGGCGGGGCACGACCATGAGCCGGCTTCTGGGCAGGCGCGTGGCGCTGGTGACGGGGGCCTCCCGCGGGCTCGGGCTCGCGATCTGCCGCCGGTTCGCGGCCGAGGGCGCGGCCGGAACGGCGTTCGATCTGCCCGGCGCCGAGGCGGAGGCGACGGCGGCGCTGCCCCACGGCTTCGCGTTCGCGGGCGGCGACGTGCGCGACGAAGATGCGCTAGCCGCCGCGGTCGCGGACACGGTCGACCGCCACGGCCGGCTCGACATTCTCGTCGCCAATGCCGGTCTGGTGCCGCCGTGGCGCGAGACCGAAGCGCTCGATTTCGACGAGTGGGACCGGGTGATGGCGGTGAACGTGCGCGGCGTCGCCGCGGCACTGAAGCAGGCGATCCCGGCCCTGAAGGCGGCCGGTGGCGGAACGGTGGTGGCGATGGCCTCCGTCAACGCCGTCGTGGCCCATCCCCGCCAGATGCTCTACACCGCCAGCAAGCACGCCGTGCTCGGCATCGTGCGCGCGGCGGCGCGGGACCTCGGCCGCCACGGCATCCGCGTCAACGGGCTCGCGCCCGGCCCCATCGCCACGGAGGCGCTGGTCGCGCGCATCGCGGCGCGGGCGGAGAATGGAACGGGGCCGGCCTCGGATGCAGCGCTCGACAGCTTCGCCGCGGCGACGGCGCTCGGCCGCCTCGCGACGGTGGATGATGTCGCCAAGGCGGCGCTGTTCCTGGCCTGCGATCTTTCGAGCGGGATCACCGGCGCGCTGCTGCCGGTCGATGCCGGCCTCGCCTGATCGCCCCGTTCGCCGCCGGGCCGGCCGGCGGGCGGTGCAGACGCCGGGGGGCGCCGCAGGGCGGCCTTTGGCGCGAAGTCCTTTCCGAGATTCCTTGTCCTTGTCGCGCCGTACCATTGTCCCGGTCGGCACGAAACCATAACCACGCGGAGCGCAGGCATGTTTGAACTCGACGGCAGGATCGTTCTCGTCACGGGCGCCTCGAAGGGCATCGGGGCGGCGATCGCCCGCATCGCGGGCGCGGCGGGCGCCACCGTCATCGCCCATTATGGCGGCGACCGCGCCGGCGCCGAAGCCGCTCTCGCGGACGTGCCGGCCGAGCGCAAAAAGCTGATCCAGGCCGACCTGCACGATCTCGCCGCCGCCGAGCGGCTGTGGGACGAGGCGGAGGCGTGGAAGGGCCGCATCGACGTGTTCGTCAACAACGCCGCCATCATGCGGTGGAACGGCGGCATCGAGGAGGACGACGAGACCTGGGACGCTGTGTGGGCCGAAACCCTGCAGGTGAACGTGCTCGCCCCGGCGCGGCTGATGCGGCGTGCGCTGAAGCACTTCCTGGCGAACGGCGGCGGCATCCTCGTGACGATCTCGAGCTGGGGCGCCCAGCGGGGCGTGACCAACCCGGCGACGATGGCCTATGCCGCCTCGAAGGCGGCCGTGAAGGCAATGGCCCAGACGGTGGCCCGCGCCTACGCCAAGGACAATGTGCTCACCTACATCATCGCGCCCGGCGTGGTCGGCACCCAGATGTCGGAATCCTTCGCCGCGACCCAGGGCGGCACGGAAAAGGTGTTCGCCGGGCTCGCCATGGGCGAGTGGGTGCCGCCGGAGGACATCGGCAACCTCGTCACCTTCCTCGCCTCGGGCAAGGCGCGGCATCTCTCGGGCGCGACGCTCGACGTGAACGGGGCGACCTACGTGCGGTGAGCACCCCTGGGTCTCGCTGTACGCATAAATTTACGAACAAGCGTGCGCTATACGAACATTTCGGTTGACCATTGTGCGCGAGAACGTCAGCATGATGGTCGCTGGTTGAGGGGATCGAAGCTTCGCAAAGAGCCGGCCGATCGACCAGAGGGGCAACACAGCCGGCGTGTCCGGCGGAGGAGGACCGACTTTCATGCTGCGCAAACTATTCCTGCTCGCTGCGTCGGCGCTGATCGGCACGGCGATCGCCGGCCAGACCGTCGAGGCCCGTTCGCTCGACCAGATCATCCAGGCCGGCACGATCCGCATCGGCGTCAACCCGAACTTCCCGCCGATGAGCTCCTACGGCACCACGAACGAGCTCGAAGGCTTCGACATCGACGTGGGCAACAAGATTGCCACCGCGCTCGGCGTGAAGGCCGAGTTCGTGCCGACCGAGACCGCCCAGCGCGTTCCCTATCTGGTCGCCGACCAGATCGACATCTCGCTCGGCGCCCTGACCCGCTCGGCCGAACGCGCCAAGCTGATCGACTTCACGGTGCCGCTGCACACCGAATCCATGGCCGTGCTGACCACCGACAAGGTGAAGGCCGAGAAGTGGTCGGACCTGAACGACGAGAACATCACCCTCGTCAACATGCGCGGCAACTGGTCGGTCGACTTCCTGAAGGAAAAGCTGCCCAAGCCGAAGGTGCTGCTGGTCGAGACCAACGCCGACACTGTGCGCGCCATCGCTCAGGGCCGCGGCGACGCCCTCGTCGAGAACATCGACTTCTTCCTCGCCTTCACCAAGAATTACCCGGACGTGAAGTGGCGCGTGCTCAGCGACACGATCTTCACCAACTATGACTCGATCGGTGTTTCCAAGGGCAATGACGGCCTGCGGCTGTTCCTGAACGTGCTGCTCTACGATCTGCACACCAGCGAGTACATCAACGACACCTGGAAGAAGTGGTACGGCACGCCGATGATGGTGCCGGTGGTTCCGAACCCGTTCTTCTGATCGTCCTGATGTGAACCGTACTTTCCGGCCGGATAGACCATCCGGCCGGGACGTGCCGGGGCCGCTCCGTTCCGCTGCGCCGGCCTCGGGGTCCATCGTTCGGGCCTTGCGGTTCGGACCATCCGCCGCGGGCCGTTCGTCCCGGTCGATGCGTCCGACCCGTGCGCCCCATCGAGCGCCTTCCGACCTGACGGACACGTCAGATCGACAGGAAAGCGCCATCGGCGAGAAATCGCGCCGGATTCAAGGTTTGTGCCTATCCTGTCGTCCGGATCGGTCCGGTCCGAACGAGGTACGCTCCAGCCCTCCCCTGCCGCTTCCATCCGCTCGCGGCATCGGTGCCAGGGCGAGGCCGAGCGCGCCGGGACGGCGGCGAAGGTTCTGGTATAGTCTGCCAACTCGTCCACGAAGCGCCGCTTGCGGGGTGCCGGTCGTCGGAGGGCATCCCGTCGGCGAGAGCCGGCGGGGACCGTCCCCGCACGGTTTCCGTCCGCAAGGCGGAACGTCCCTTCCCCGAGAGATCCCCGCCGGGCCAGGCACGGTCCCGCCGCGGGGCGCGTCTCCCGGACGGACGCCGCGAGGCGGCGGCGAGATCTATCCCGGCCAGTTCAGGCCCGGTCAGAGGCCATTCGGAGGCTCTGTGCGTTGAACTACACCTTCCAATACGGGGTCGTGCTCGACAAGCTGCCCTATCTGCTCGACGGGGCGGTGCTCACGCTCGAGATCGCCTTCCTGTCGTTCTGGCTGGGCGCGGTCATCGGGCTCGCCGGCGCGCTCGCCAAGGTCTATGGCGGCCGCATCCTCAAGGGCGTCATCAACGTCTATGTGGTGTTCTTCACCAACACCCCGGCGCTCGTGCAGATCTTCTTCCTGTTCTACGCCCTGCCCGATGCCGGCATCCTGCTGTCGCCGATGACGGCGGTGGTGATGGGGCTGACGGTGAATTCCGGGGCCTATCTGACGGAAATCCTGCGCGGCGGCCTGCTTTCAGTCCGGCGCGAGGAAATCGAGACGGCGCAGGTGCTCGGCATGTCCGGGCTGCAGACCGTGCGCTACGTGATGCTGCCGCACATCGCCAAGACGATCTACGCGCCGCTCAGCAACTTCTTCATCTGGCTGGTGCTCGGCAGCTCGCTCGCCTCGATCTTCGGCGTGGAGGAGCTCACCGGCCGGGCCGTCAATATCTCCACCCAGAACCTGCGCACCATCGAGACGTTCTCCGTGGTCGCCGTCATCTATGTCGTGTTGACCTTCGTCGCTTCCATCGCGCTCGCCCTCGTCGGGCGCTGGGCCTTCCGCGTCAGGGCGAGGATTTTCTGATGTGGGACCAGATCGTTCAGCAAGCCCCGCGCTTCTTCACCTATTACAATGCCGTGTTCGTGCTGCAGGCGATGGGCCGCACCATCGGCCTGACGCTGCTCGGCTGCATCAGCGGGTTCGTGTTCGGCTTCGTCATCGCCGCGATCCGCGAGACCCGCGCGCCGATCCTGATGCCCTTACGCATTCTCGTCACGATCTATGTCGAGATCTTCCGGCGCATCCCGTTCCTCGTGATCCTGTTCATCGTGATGTTCGGGGTGCAGTCGATCACGCGGGACATCTCGCTGTTCGTGATCGCGGTGATCTCGATCTGCATGCTGTCGACGGCCTTCCTGTCGGAGATCATCCGCTCGGGGCTCGAATCCGTGCCGCGCCAGCAGCGCGAGGCGGCCGAGGTGATGAATTTCGGCTTCGCGCGCACGCTTCTGTTCGTGGTGCTGCCGCAGGCCTGGACCGTGATCTTGCCGCCCGGCATCGCCTTCATGGTGATGTTCATCAAGGACACCTCGCTCGTCTCGCAGATGGGCGTGGTGGAACTCGCCTTCACCGGCAAGATGTTCGTGGGGCGCGGGTTCTCGCCGTTCCTGGTCTATGCCGTGATCCTCGCCGGCTATTTCGTGATTTCCTATCCGCTCAGCCGCTTCGGAGCCTATCTGGAGAAACGCCTTGCCTCTTCTCGAAGCCGAAAATCTGACCAGCGCCTATGGGCAGCACCGGGTGCTGCACAACGTGAACCTGTCGGTGAACAAGGGTGAGGTCATCAGCCTGATCGGCCCCTCCGGCTCCGGCAAGAGCACGTTCCTGCGCGTTCTGATGGGCCTCTTGCCGCCGACCGGGGGCGAGGTGCGCATCGACGGCACGCGCATCGACTACGGCTCGCGCACCCAGCTGAAGGCGATGCGCGACCGCATGGCGATCGTGTTCCAGCAGTACAACCTGTTCCAGAACATGGACGTGATGCGCAACGTCACCATCGCGCCGATCTCGATCAAGAAGCGCCCGAAGGCCGAGGTGCTGCGCGAGGCGGAGACCCTGCTGGCGAAGGTGGGGCTTGCCGAGAAGCACCATTCCTATCCCGACCAGCTTTCCGGCGGCCAGCAGCAGCGCGTCGCCATTGCCCGCGCGCTCGCGCTGCGGCCGGAGATCCTGCTGCTCGACGAGGTGACGGCCGCGCTCGATCCGGAACTCGTCAACGAGGTGCTCGACACCGTGCGCTCGCTCGCGCGGGAGGGCATCACCATGCTGATCGTGTCCCACGAGATGGCGTTCGTGCGCGAGGTCTCGACGCGGGTCGTGATGATGGACAAGGGCCAGGTGGTGGAGATCGGCCCGCCGTCGCAGATTTTCGAGAACCCGCAGGAAGCCCGCACGCGCGAGTTCGTCGGCAAGATCCTGCGCCACCATTGATGCGCGGAGGCCTCCCGGCTGGCCTATGCAGCCGACCGGGAGGCTGGATTTGAGGCGTTCAGGGTCCGAGCGCCGTCGGGTAGCCGGAGCGCGGACGCTGCGCGGCGGTTATTCGGACTTTCCGAACAGGAGCTGGGCGCCCGCCTTGAACAGATCCTGGATGCTCTGGGCGCTGCGCGTGCCCGAATAGCTGAAGTGGACCGACGTCCCTCCCGCCTCCGACCGGTCTACCTGGAAGCGGACGCCGCTGAGGATGAAGTAGGCGAACGCCGCCCTGAGCGCGGTGGTGACCGTGAGCTTGCCGCTCAGGATGGTGTTGCCGTTCGCGGTGAAGATGTCGGCGGAATCCCACGCGACCGTGGCCAGCGTGTCGGCCTGGGTGTCCTCGGAGAGGCTGAGATAGGTCAGCGCCGCGAGTTCGCGCTGATCCTCCGACAACAGCCAGCCGAGATCGGAGGCCAAGGCCAAGGTCGGGGGCGGCCCCTGGGTGACGGTCCAGTTGCCTTCAGCGGTGTAGGTGACCGTGCACTTGTTGTACGTGAAGTCATTCGGCACCGAGATCGTGGCGCAATTGGACGAAACGTCCGTCCACTTCGCCAGCGAATTGTAGTTGTAGGCGCCGACCGCGACATAGAACGTCAGCTCAGGGGTCAGAGTGCGCGTCTGCTGCGGGCTCGGCGACCAGGTCATGCCCATGAAGCCGGACTGGGTCTGGATGCCGAACGATTGGCTGCTGAACCAGCCGTTCGTCTCGTTCCCGGCCTTGTTGAAGGCGTTGGACGCGATCGAGATCATATTCGCGGGTGCGCTGGTGCCGACGCGCTTCATCGTCGGCCCCAGATTCGGCGGCACCGTGACGTATTCCGCGCTCCACTGATCCTGGAGCGAGGCTTTGTTGGTGACGTTCGACACGACCTGAACGTTGAGGCCGACGGCCTGGTTGCTGGCGCCGGCGCCGACGACGTACTGGACGGGGATGGCGAAGTAGTTCTGACCCTGGGCGTGCGAACGCACCGCAAGCGAGGCGGAGGAGTTGGCGTAGACGCCGGGGTCGCTCGCCAGCTGCTGCGGCGGCGCCAGGAAGCACCAGAAGTTCTGGGTGTCGGCCGAATTGTTCACGAGGTAGATGGTGTAGGTGTCGGTCATCGTTCTCTCGCTGGTTTTGGGCGGAAGAAAGAGGCGCCCGGAGCGCCTGCCGTGCCTGCCTTCGGCGACGACACCGACAGCGTGCGTCACTGGCGTTGATGCACGCAAAAGTATAAATGTTGAGAAATTCACTTTTCGGATGCAGGCGGGATCCCGAACCCGGGAATGGCTGCGCCGGGCCTGTTCACCGGCGGTTCACCCGGCTCTCGGCAACAGGGCACCGAGAAGGACGGCGCGCATCAGGTGCAGGCTTTCCGGTGCGCCCATGAGCAGGGCATCTCTCAAAAGGAAGGACCGGGAGACGGCAACGACCGCGACGAGACCCGCATTGATCTGCGGGACCGTCAGGGCGGCGCACGGTCCTTCGCCACGGATGAAGACGGCGTGCGCGGTCGCCGCCACCATCCACAGAGCCTCGTCGCCGACATCGAAATAGCGGCTGGCGAGGTGGTGGCGTAGGGGCTCGGGGAGCCGGCGCGCCTGATCGCAGGCGCTGGCGACGAAAGCGACGATCGTGCTCGCCAGATCGTGCTCCGTCCGGAAACTGTGCGCGGCCAGAAGCGTGAGCAGGCTCTCGCAAGCGGTTGCCTGCACGCGGCGCACCGCGAGGCGGATGACGTCGTGAATGTCGGCGAAGTAGCGGTAGGCGGCCTGCACCGTGACGCCGGCCTCGCGCGCCACGGCATCGAGCGTGACGCCGTCTAGCCGCCGGCGCCGGTGGAGGATGCGGATGGTCGCGGCGAGCAGCCGTTCCACGCTGTCCAGCGCGCGCGCCTGACGCGGCATGACGCGGAAGGCAGACGAGATCAGAAGTCCGGCGGGACCCGCGGCGAGGTCGCCGAGGCCGCGGCCGAGTGCGGCCGTCCAAAGGTTGACGGACTGAAGGGGCGCCAGAAGCGGCGCGAGACCGGATCCGTCATCCGCCTGCCCGCTCATGGATGTTAGCGGCGCGACATCGCCCGCGGCATCGCGACCGGTGAGCCGTGGCCGGGCGGATCGGCGGGGACGCAGGCGTTATGCCCGGCGGGGGCGCAGGCGCAGTGCCGGGAAGGGTGGCAGCGGCAGAGCCGCCGCGCGTGGAGCCACGAGGGGCGTCGCGGGAAACCGGCCGGATCGTTCTCCATCGACATTCGTCACCGTCTGACATGGCCGCACGGCGCTGCCGAACGGCACGCCCGGATGACGAGGAAATACAACTAAAAGTATAACTAATGTTATGCCGCTTTTTGAGCGGATCGGAAAATTTCGGCGATGATGCAGTCGATTGCGTGCAACGCCGCCCTTTGTCCTCGGGGAGGAGGTCAAGCGGCAATGCGTCCATTGGTTGCAAATGTGTGTCGCGTTCGCACATCCGGCGACGCGGAGCGCCGCATGCCGGCACCGGCCCGATGCGGCGACGGATCAGACGCCGCGCGACCTGTCATCGCCGCGCGGTATGGGACGGACCGATTGCCCAGGGACGGCCGTGAGCCTGCTCGCCGCGCGGACCGCTTCGATCTTATCGGAGCGGGGGCCTATCGCCGGGCGCTTGGAGCGCTTACCGATCTGATGAAAGCATCAGATCGATAAGAAGTGGGTCCAGATTCAAAGACTTGAGCATATCCCGATCAGATCGGTGCAGTCTGACCGGGACAGGCTCTAACCCTTGGGCAGGAAGGGGGAGAGATCGACGTCGAGCGGAGGCTGGCGTCCCTGCACGAGGCTCGCCACGATGCGCGCGGAGATCGGGCCGGCGGTGAAGCCCATCCACGGGAAGAAGTTCACGAAGAAGCCGGGCACGGCGGGGATCTCGCCGAGAATGGGCTTCCAGTCCGACGTGCCGTTGACGATGGCCGCCCAGGTGCGGACGATCTTCACCTTCGCAAGCGCCGGGACCACGGAGACGGCAACGGCGAGATTGCGGGCGAGCGAATCCGGGTTGGCGACCGGGTTGCCGTGCCGGCCGAGCCGCGCCGGCCAGCCGCCTCCGATGAGGAGGGTGCCGACGCCGTTCTGCTTCAGGGTGAGCTTCTCGCCGGTATAGTAGACAAGGTGCGGCACCAGCGGGCCGACCTGCTCCGTGGCGCTCGCCTGGATCGGGAAGCCCTGCACGTCGGCGAGTTCTATGCCGGCCATGGCGGCGATACGGGCGGCGTCCGCCCCCGCGGCGTCGACCACGCGCTTCGCCTTCAGCACGCCGCGCGGAGTCGAGACCTCGAAGCCATCGCCGGTGCGCACGATCGCCTGGACCGGGGTGTGCCGCAGGATGGTGGCGCCGAGCCGCTCGGCGGCGGCGGCGAAGGCCGGCGCGACCGCGAACGGATTGGCCTTGCCTTCGTCGGGGCAGAACGCGCCGCCGACGATGTGATCCGACAGATACGGGGCGAGCGCGCGGAGCGCCGGCCTGTCCAGAATGTCGATGCGAAGCCCCTGGGCGCGCTCGAACGCCGCCTTGCGCTCGATATCGCGCATCTGCGCCTCGTTCGGCGCCACCAGCAGTCCACCTTTCAGGCCGATCTCCAGATCGACGCCGAGAAGCGCCGGCAGGCCGCGCCACATTTCGATGGAGCGGGCGAGCAGGCCGATGGTGGGCGAGAACACCTCTGCCCATGCCTCGCCGTTGGTCACGAACGGATCGTGGGGGATCTGCGCGTGGAGGCTGCCGGCGTTCGAGCCCGACGCCAGCGTATTGAGATCCGTCCGCTCGAGCAGGGTGACGTCCACCCCGTCGGCGGCGAGATAGTAGGCCGTGGCGCAGCCGGCGAGCCCGCCGCCGATCACGATCACATCGGACATTTTTCCCTCACGCGGACGCCGGCCAACGACCCCGGCCATAAACCAGCTTGGCTTACAATCGCTCGTTCGCTATAGTAACAAATGTTCGCAATGTGAACGTTTCTTTTTGCGAGAGTGCTCGGCTTCTCCCCAAAAACGAAGCGCAAACATGCCTGGCGCGCCCATGGCCTGGGCGGGGTGCCCAAGAAAAATTCGCACGTCCGTTCACTTATCGCACCATTCAGAATCTGGAAATAGAGCATGGTCCAGCAGTTTCGCGGCAGTCATACCGTCACCATCACCCCCTTCACGCCGGACGGGCGGACCATCGACGAGGCGGCCCTGAAGCGCTTCCTCGACTGGCAGATCGCGAGCGGCGTGCCCGGCGTCATCATTCTCGGCACCACCGGCGAGTTCCTCACCATCACTGACGAGGAGCGCCGCCGCTATGTCGAGGCGACGGTGAAGCACGCGGCCGGCCGGCTGCAGGTGATGGTCGGCACCATGAACGCCCACACCCCGAACGCCGTGCGCTACAGCAAGGAGGCGGAGGAACTCGGCGCCGATGGCCTGATGATCGCCCCGCCCTATTACTACACCCCCACCCATGACGAGATTTTCAACTATTACAAGGCGATCTCGGAAGCGGTGCAGATTCCGATCATGCTCTACAACAACCCGGTGACGACGAATGTCGACATGCCGGCCAAGCTTGTCGCCCGGATGACGAAGGACCTCGAAAATGTCCGCTACATCAAGGAAGCGAGCATGGACGTCGGCCGGGTCTATGACATCGTGGAACTGACCGAGGGCGTGATGAACGTGTTCGCCGGGGAGCGCATCGTCGAGAGCTTCCGCCTCGGCGCCGTCGGCTACGTCAATCCCTACGGCAACTACATTCCCCGCGCCTCCTCGCGCATCTGGGACTATCTGGTCGCCGGCCGGCTGGACGATGCCCGCGCGATCCAGGCGCTGATCAACCGGATGGACCACATCATCGCCGAGGGGCACCCGACCTACGGCCACCAGTGCTATTCCAAGGCGCTGGCGGCGGCAGCCGGATATCCGGTCGGCGACGTGCGCGCGCCGCTGACCACCTTCGCCGAACTCGGCGCGGAAGGCATTGCCCGGCGGGAGAAGCTCGTCGCCATCATGGGCGAGCTCGATGCGCTGATGGATCGCCTCGAAGCCAAGGCTGCCTGAGGGCGGCTGCCCGAAGAAGGCCGCGAGAGGGATGGGGCGGTGAGCGTCCCGGCTGGGCGCGTGCATTTCCGATTTGCACGGGCCCGTGCCACCCCTGGCTTGCACCGGCCCGACCCCGTTCCTACGTGAAAAACGTCCATCGGGACGTCGGGCCGCGCTTCGCGTTTCCTCCCATGACCTCGCTGTCCGACGAGGCCGGACGGATGACCGTTACCCCAGTCATCCGTCCGGCTTCTTTTTTTGACGACACCCTCGCGGCGGGCCTCGCTTTCCGCCGGATGACAGCACGGACCGAACGCGATGACTGCGCCGCACCTCTTCACGCCGTTCCAGACCCGGAGCGTCCGCTTCAAGAACCGCATTGTGCTGTCGCCGATGTGCCAGTACAGCGCGCTGGACGGCCACGTCACGGACTGGCACCTCGCGCATCACGCCCGCTTTGCGCTCGGCGGCGTCGGCGGGGCGATCATCGAGGCAACCGGCGTTCTGCCGGAGGGCCGCATCACCCCCGGCTGCCTGGGGCTGTGGAGCGACGAGCAGGTGCCGGGACTGGCCCGCATCGCGGCGCTCTATCACAGCGAGGCCATTCCGGTCGGCATCCAGCTTTCCCACGCCGGCCGCAAGGCGAGCGCAGCACGGCCATTCGACGGCGCCGCTCCGCTCGGCCCGGATTCGCCGGAGCCCGCGTGGCAGACGGTGGCGCCGAGCGCGCTCGCCCACGACGCCGCCTGGCCGACCCCCCACGCCCTCGACGAGGCGGAGATCGCCGGGATCGTCCAGGCCTTCGCGGACGCGACGCGCCGGGCGATGGCCGCAGGGCTCGATTTCGTCGAGATCCACGGTGCCCACGGCTATCTGATCAACACCTTCTTCTCGCCGATCTCGAACAAGCGCACCGATGGCTACGGCGGCAGCCTGGAGAACCGGATGCGGTTCGCGCTGGAGGTGACCGAGGCGGTGCGCGTGGCGCTGCCGGCCGACAAGCCGCTGTTCTACCGCGTCTCGGCCGTCGACGGGGTCGAGGGCGGCGTGACGATCGAGGAAACGGTCGCGCTCTCCCGCGCGCTCGCCGCGCGCGGTGTCGACGTGGTCGACGCCTCGTCCGGCGGCATCCTCGGGCCGGTCGCCCGTGCCGCCACGCGGCCGACGCCGGGCTTCCAGGTGCCCTACGCCGATGCGATCCGCCACGGCGCGGGCGTCGCGACCATGGCCGTCGGACTGATCGTCGAACCGCATCAGGCGGAGGCGGTGCTTGCGGACGGCCATGCCGATCTCGTGGCCATCGGCCGCGAACTGCTGGCGGATGGCGATTTCGCCTACCGGGCGGCGCTCGAACTCGGGCTTGAGAACCCCTCCTCGGTGCTGCCGCAGAAATATGCCTTCTATCTCTCCCGCCGGAAGGCGGTACTGGCGCCCGCGAAGGCAGGCTGACGCCGGCCGGTCGTCCCTCGATCGGCGCGCGCTCCCGTCTTGAAGGCGGGAGCGGTCGACGTGCGTATCTGTCCCCCTGCCCTCCCCATCCCGCGATGCCTGCCGAGCCGCGGCGGGCTGTCGCCGTTCGCGTCAGAATCGGACAGCCCGGCCCTCGGCAGCCGTCCAGAGCGCTTTCCGATCTGATGGAATCATCAGATCGATAAGAAATCGCTCCAGATTCAAAATCTTGAGCATATCCTTGTCGTTCAGATCGGTTCGATCTGAACGGGATATGCTCTAAGTCTTTGACGCTCAGCCTTCGGCGGGCGAATAGTCGGGCTCGAGTTCGAACGGCTGTCCGGTTTCGACGAGTGTTTTGAGGCGCGACAGCGTTTCTGGCCAGCCGGCATTCACCTGCCGGCTCGTCGCGGTGTCGCCGCCGAAATCGTCGTGCGTGAGAACGAGCTTGCAGGCATTGCCGGGCAACTGACGGATATCCCACGTGACGCGCGACGGCGCGTCCGCGGCGACCTCCGGCGACCAGCGCGCATGGAAGGTGAGCACCAGCCGCGACGGGGGCGCAAGCTCCAGGATTTCCCCGGCGATGACGGTGCGGTCGCCCATCATGAACTCAATCGCCCCGCCGACGCGCCAGTCGGTGCGCGATGTCATGTTGAAGTGCTGGTAGAGCGGGGTCTTTTCGTCATCCGTGAGGATGGCCCAGACGGCTTCCGCCGATGCACGCACATAAATCTCGTAGACATGCTTCGGGCCGATCATGACTGTTCCTTCCACCTGTTGCTTGAGGCCGACCATGGCCGTGACGAAGGGAGCGGCGTAGCGGGAGATCCAGCGGTCGCCGACCTGCCGGATCGGAACCGGGTTGAGGTAGTGCCGCTTCTCCCGCCCGATCTTTCGGCTCGTGACGAGATGGGCGGCCTCGAGGATCTTCAGGTGCTTCATCACCGCGAAGCGCGTGACCGGAAACCGGCTTTGCAATTCGGTCAGGGTCTGGCCGTCGCGCTCGAACAGGCTGTCGAGCAACGCGCGCCGGTCCGGGTGAGCCAGGGCGTCGAACACTTCATCCATGGCGGCAAAATAGGTGACGAAATGGTCACATGTCAATGCCCCCGCCGTTCGCGCGAGATCGTCTGAACCGTGGTGCTCTTGAGCCTTCCGTCGCTGTGCTTCAGAAAGGAGCGGGGCTATCCGCCGGCGTGGCGGCGGCACGAGCCCGGGGGGCAGGCATGGAAGCGCTGAGGCAGACGCTGGAGCATACGCCGTGGTGGGTGTTCCTGATCCTCGCCTATGTCGCGTGGATCGGGATCAAGGCGCTGCGGACGCGGGTCGTGGAGTTCGGCAAGCTTGCCGTCGCGCCGGTGATCTTCGCCGTCTGGGGCCTCGCAAGCCTGTTCCAGATGTTCGGCCTGAACCCGGCCGCGCTCGGCATCCTGGCGGTGGCGCTCGTCGCCGGCGGCCTCGCCGGGTGGGCGATCTCGCGCCTCGGCGAGGTGCAGCCGATGGGGGGCGGCAAGGTCGAGGTTTCCGGCAGCCCGGTGACGCTGATCCTCGTGCTGGCGATCTTCGCGAGCAAGTACACCCTCGGATACTGGATCGCGGTCGATCCCGCCGCGCGGGAGACCATGGCCTTCGTCGCGTTCGATGCCGGCGTGACCGGTGTCGTGATCGGCATCTTTCTCGGGCGGTTCTGGGGGCTCTACAGCCGCTATCGCGCCGGCGCGGCGGTGAACTGAGGTTCGGGCGGGGGGCTGCGATCCAAACGGCCGGAGGAATCGTAACACAACCATCCCGCAGCGATTTCACTGGGAAGGTTGCCATGAAACGATCCCTTGCCCTCGTTCTGGGTCTCGTTCCTGCCGTCGTTCTCGCCCCCCTCACCGCGGCGCTGGCGGCCACGGCCGGCGAACCGGACCCGGCCGGAATCTGGAAGCGCGGAGACGGAAATGCCGAGGTGCGCATCGCCGCGTGCGGAGACAAGATCTGCGCCGTCAATCTCTGGATCGGCGATACCTCCGGCGGCGAGGAGGTGGGCGACCGGCTGGTGCTCACGCTCACGCCGAAAGACGAGGACACCCTGGCCGGCACCGCCTACGATCCGAAGCGCGACCGCACCTACGCCATGACCATGCGTGTCGAGGAGGACCGTCTCGTCACCCGAGGCTGCATCCTCGCGGGGCTGCTCTGCAAGTCGGTGACGTGGTCGCGCGCGGACTAGAGCATATCCCGTTCAGATTGAACCGATCTGAACGATAAGGATATGCTCAAGCTTTTCAACTTGGAGCGATTTCTTGTCGATCTGATGATTCAATCAGATCGGAAAGCGCTCTAGGCCTGAGCTGGCTGCGCCGACACCAGAGCGCTGCGGCGATAGTTTTCGAAGGCGCGGATTTCCAGCGGCGGGCTGAAGAAATAACCTTGAAACAGGTGGCACCCCGCCTCGCGAAGGAGATCCATCTGCTTCCTCGTTTCGACGCCTTCCGCGACGACCTTGAAGCCGAGCTTCCGTGCCATATCCATGATCGCTTCGATCACGACGATATTCGTCCGGTTCGAAGACATGTCGTGCACAAACGACTTGTCGATCTTGACCTGCCCGAGCGGAACACGGTGCAGAACGTTCAGCGACGAATAACCGGTTCCGAAATCGTCCAGCGACCATACGATGCCGATCCTGGTGAGAGCGCTCATCTTCTCGGCCGTCGCGGCGATATTGTCGACGAACATGCTTTCCGTCAGTTCCAGCTTGATGTGACGCGGATCGGCGCCGCTCAGCGTCACGATTTCGGAAACGGTGTGCACGAAGTCCGGTTGCCGGAACTGGGATGCGCTGACATTGATCGAGAGGGTCAGGTGCGCGGTCTCCGGCTGGGCCTGCCAAAGGGCGAGTTGAGCGCACGCCGCCCGTAACACCCAGTTTCCGATTGGAACGATCAGTCCTGTTTCCTCCGCAAGCGGAATGAACTGGGCAGGCGGGATGTTTCCCATCCTGGCATGCTGCCAGCGAATCAGGGCTTCGGCGCCGACAAGCGCCCCGAACTCATCCACCTGGGGCTGGTAGTGAAGCCGGAAGTCTCCGTTCGCGATGGCTTTCCGCAGTTCTACTTCCATCATGCGCCGAACGGTCAGATCGGCATTCATGATGATAACGGTCAGAGCCAGACTGGATATCGACGTCAGCGTGTTCGTCAGGACGGCTATTCGCGCCATATGTGCTGGAATGACGAGAGCCGCATCCTGAACAACGAGATCCACATTCTCGAATAACGCGAATGCCATCAGGCAGAGGAGCGGTATGATGAATTTGAGATACAACCCGTTCTGGCGAAATACGAAATAACATCCAATGGCGATCGGCAGGAAATGCAGGTGCGTTGCCCGCGGCAGATCCGGCGGCACCTTATCGAACAGACAGAACAGGACCGTCATAAGCGGTAGAAAATGCGCCTCGATAACGGCGCCCGTATACAGTCTCTTCTTCAGAATGACCCACAATATCCCGCCACCGGCGAGCATCATCAGAAAATGAAAGAGCGCCAGAAAGGAGCGGCCAGCGACAAGGAACGCAATGCACCAGCTTGCCCCAAGGGCAATCGTGATCAGGGACGCCGCAAATACGATGGCCTTTACACGTTGTGTATGGCTCTGGTCCCAATGCGTGCAAATCATCTTGATTATAATCCCCCGGCGCGCGCTCGCCACGATGCCGCGATGTCGAGCGCACGAGAGGATTATATCCTGAGCCGCGTCGCCGAGACGAGGCGCGTCGCGAAATGCGAGGGATTGGCCATCCCCGTGGTTCGGACCGGAGACCCGAACGACGGGGAAAGCACCCTAGAGCGCTTTCCGATCTGATGGACTCATCAGATCGACAAGAAATCGCTCCAGATTCAAAAGCTTGAGCATATTCTTGTCGTTCAGATCGGTTCGATCTGAACGGGATATGCTCTAGCCCCTGAACTTGTAGAGTCCGACATCGATGGCGCCGGCGCGGAAGCCGCCCTCGCAATAGCCGAGATAATATTCCCACAGCCGGTGGAAGGCCGGGCCGAAGCCGAGGGGTTCGGTGCGGCTGCGCGCGGCCATATAGCGGCTGCGCCATTCGGCGAGCGTCTGGGCGTAGCCGTTGCCGAAGCAGAGGCTTTCGACCGGTTCGAGGCCGGCGGCACGCGCGTGGCCGGCGATGTGCGTCTTCGTCGGCAGCATGCCGCCTGGAAAGATGTGACGCTGGATGAAATCGGTGTTGCGCCGGTAGGTCTCGAACCGGTCCTCGGCGATGGTGATGACCTGAAGCACGGCGGTGCCGCCGGGGGCCAGGCATTCCCGAAGCTTCGCGAAATAGACCGGCCAATAGGCCTCGCCGACCGCTTCCATCATCTCGATGGAGACGATGCGGTCGTAGCGGCCGCCGACATCGCGATAGTCGACGAGATGGAAGTCCGTCCGTCCGGCAAGCGCCGGATCGGCGGCGTGGCTTTCCCGCGCGTAGGCGAGTTGTTCGCGCGACAGCGTGATGCCGGTGACGTTGGCGCCCCGCCGGGCCATCGTGGCGGCGAGAGCGCCCCAGCCGCAGCCGATCTCGAGCACCTTGTGGCCGGGCAGGATCTCCAGCATCTCGGCGATGCGGTCGAGACGCGCGGCCTGCGCCTCTTCCAGACTCTGCCCGGGGGCGATCTCGATCGCCGAGGAATAGTTCATCCCGTCATCGAGCCAGAGGCGGTAGAACGCGTTGCCGAGATCGTAGTGGAACGAGATGTTGCGCCGGCTGCCGGCCTTTGAATTGCGCCGCAGCAGATGGCGCACGCGGTTCACGAGGCGGGCAGGCCCCCACGCGGCGGCGCGCGCGGAGATGTCCGGCAGATTGTGCGCTGCGAGTTCGATCACCGCCGGCAGGTTCGGGCTCGACCAGTCGCCGTCCACATAGGCTTCGGAAAAGGCGACGTCGCCGCCGGTCGCGAGCCGGCGCAGGGCGCGCCAGCGGTGCAGCACCAGCGTCGCCTCCGGGCCGGGCCGCCCGCCCCGGCTGGACAGGCGGCGGCCGTCCGGCGTCACGATGGTGAGATGGCCGACCGCGATCTGGTCGAGAAGCCGGCGCAGGGCCGCCTCCGCCAGCCAGAGGCCGGGCGCGCGGGCGCTCATCGCGCGAGGGAGTTCGGAGAAACGATCGGCATCGTCGCGCATGGGGATCGATCCTCAGGAACGGCGCAGGGGTTGAATGGAAATGGGCTTTCCCGGCAGCGGCGGTCGCGGCCGAAGGCGGATGCCCTTGGCCCAGATCCGCAGCGCCTCCCAATGGATCCCGCCGATGACCTTGAGCGTCAGCAGCGGATGGGTCACGAGGGCGCGGGCGAGAGTCCCGTCGGTGAGGGGGCGACGCTGCGCGCTGTGAACGGCACTCAGCACCGGACCGTCGCCGTCGGCGGCGACGATCGCGACCCGCAGGCCATCGGCCGGCGGGTCGATGCGGAAGGAATAGGTGAGGTCCATATCCATGAAGGGCGAAACGTAGAAGCGCTTTTCCGCCGTCTGGCGCAGCGGCGCGGCCGCGCCGTCGGCAACCGGGATGAGATAGGCGTGGCGCTGGCCGAAGGTGTTGTTGACTTCGTAGAGCACGGCCATCAGCGAGCCGTCGCGCCGGTGGCAGAAATAGAGGCTGAGCGGATTGAAGGCGTAGCCGAACAGGCGGGGCATGGTGAGGAGCCGCACCGGCCCGCCGTCGGACGCAAGCCCGGCCTGGGCGAGGACGCGCGCGACATAGGCCTTGAGCGAGCCGTCGCTGCCGTCGCCATAATCGCGCTCGAACACGCTGAAGACGTTGAACCTGTTGACCGAGAACAGCCGCAGACGCCGATCGAGCGCGTCCAGCGCGTCGAGATCGAGCAGGAGCGAGAACAGGCGATAGGACAGCTTATGCCGGCGCGGCTTGACGCGGACGTGCATCACCGAGCCGACATAGAGGGCGCCGTCGGCATCGCTCATGGCGCGACCTCCCCGGTCGCCGGCAGGGCATGGAAAGCCGGAAGCGCGATACGCCCGGATTCGTTCGCCACCTTCCACGGTCGCCGCACGCCGCCGAGGGCCTCGGCGACCGCCAGGCCGGCCTGCAGGCCGTCCTCGTGGAAGCCCGCCCCGAAATAGGCGCCGCAATACCACACGCCGCCCTCGCCCTGCAGCGACCAGAGCCGCGCCTGCGCGGCCATGGCGCCGGCGTCGAACAGCGGGTGCTCGTAGGTCGTGCGGTAGGCGACCGTCTCCGGCGCCGGCTCGACAGAGGGGTTGAGCGTGACGAACAGCGGACGGTCCCCGGCGAGGCCCTGGAGGCGGTTCATCCAGTAGGTCACGCAGAGCCGTGGATCACCGCGCCGGTCGGCAAGATAGTTCCAGGCAGCCCATGCCCCCGCGCGGCGCGGCATCAGGCGTGCATCCGAATGCAGCACAGCTTCGTTCCGGCTGTAGCGGAAGGCGCCGAGGATATCCGTCTCCGCCTGCGTCGCCCTGCCGAGCATCGCCAGCGCCTGATCGGCGTGGGTGGCGATCACGACGTGGTCGAAGGTCTGTTCCACGCCATCCGACGTGAGCACGCCCACCCCGCCCGGAAAGCGCCGGATGACGCGCACCCGGCGGCCGGTGAAGATGTGGCCCGGCAGATCCGCCCGCAGTTGCGCGACATAGGTCCGGCTGCCGCCGACGACCGTCCGCCATGCCGGCCGGGCGGTGATCTGCAGCAGGCCGTGGTTCTCGCAGAAGCGCACGAAGGCCGCCGCCGGATAGCAGCCCACGTCGGCGGCGGGCGTCGACCAGATCGCCGCTGCCATCGGGTAAAGATGATCGTCGCGGAACGCCGCACCGTAGCCGTGGGAGTCGAGATAGCTGTCGAGGCTTTGCAGTCCCATGCCCGGAAGGTCGCGTGGGGCGCGGCGATAGAACCGCAGCAGGTCCTTCAGCATCGACGCGAACCGCGGCGAGACCAGATTTCCCGGCTGGGCGAACAGGCCCCGAAGGCCGGAGCCGGAATATTCCGTCCGCCCCTCGTCCAGCGAAACGGAGAAGGACATGTCGGACATCCGCGTCGCCACGCCGAGATAGGCGAACAGCGCGGTGAGGTTGGGATAGGTCTTCTCGTTGTACACGATGAAGCCGGTATCCACGGGAAGGCCGCCGGCCTCGACCGTGTTGCTGTGGCCGCCGAGGCGGCCGTCAGCTTCGAACAGCGTCACCTCGTGCCGCCGCGACAGCAGCCACGCCGCTGAGAGACCGGAGATGCCCGCGCCGATCACCGCGATCTTGCGGCCGGCCCCGGGGGTGAAGTCCGGACGGATGTTCATGAGGCGCGGTTCCTAAGCGGGTGGAGCGATCGGATGCCTTTGTTTAGATTGTACGTGAAACCAACCGCACCGGATCACCTCAACAAGAATGATCCAGCCGGTGATGCCGTGCGTAGAAGGGGGCATGAATGCGTTGCTCGAACACCCCCGGCCGGGATCGTCCTTCGGCCGTCCCCCGGCCCGCCGGGAGGCGGTCGTGACGCATATGTCGGAGGATGGCGCGGTGCCGGAGGGCGATGAACTCGCCGGATTGATTGCCAAGGTCGCACACGAGCGCGACCGGCAGGCTTACGGGCGGCTTTACAGCTATTTCGCACCGCGCGTGAACGCTTTCCTGCGCAAGTCCGGCCTGCCCGCCGCCGCGGCGGAGGAGATCGCCCAGGAGACGATGCTGAGCGTGTGGCGCAAGGCCTCCTATTTCGATCCGTCCCGGGCGGGGGCTTCGACGTGGATCTTCACGATCGCCCGCAACCAGAGGATCGATCATCTGCGCCGTGCGAAGGTCGTCAGCACCGCCGAAAGCGATATGCCGATCGAGGACGACGAGGCGCCCTCCGGCGAGGCCCTGCTGCTTGCAGCGGAGCGGGAGATCGGGGTGCGCACCGCGCTGAAGGCGCTCTCCGACGAGCAGGCCGCCGTGGTGCGGCTCTCCTTTTTCAGCGACAAGCCCCATTCGGAAATCGCACGCGAGCTCGGCCTGCCGCTCGGCACGGTCAAGTCGCGGGTGCGCCTCGCCCTCGGGCGGCTGCGTGCATTGCTGGAAGCCCAAACATGACCGCCCGTCATCACGCGACCGATGAAACCCTGATGCGCTATGCCGCCGGGCGCCTGCCTGCGGCGCCGGCACGTGTCGTCGCCGTTCATCTTGCCGGCTGCCAGACATGCCGTGCCCGCCTTTCCACGTTCGAGGCCGTCGGCGGCGCGTTGCTGGACGAGATCGAGCCGGCTCCGATGCCTGCCGACGCTTATGCCCGGGCGCTGAGCGCCATCGAAGCCGAGAGCCGGCCGACCCCGTCCTCGCAACCTTCGTCGGGCCGGCACGGTCGCGCGCCGGAGGCGCCCGGGCGGCGGGCCATGGCCGATCGGCCCGGAGGGTTCGCCGTTCCGGAGCCGTTGCGGGATTGTGAGATCGGCCCTTGGCGGTGGATCGGCATCGGCGTGCGCGCGAGCGCCATCCGCCTGCCGGAAGATCCGCAGGCGCGCCTGACGCTCCTGCGGGTCGGCCCCGGGCGCAAGTTGCCCGAACACGGACATTTCGGCACCGAGTTCACACAGGTGCTCGTCGGATCGTTCTCCGACGGCTTCGGGCGCTACATGCCCGGCGACCTCAGCGAGATGGATCACGACATCGAGCATCAGCCGGTCGTCGACCCGGAGATGGAGTGCATCTGCCTTGCCGCGCTCGAGGGCGGGATGCGGCTCACGGGGTTCTTCGGGCGGCTTGTTCAGCCCTTCATCCGCCTCTGACGGTGCGGCATGGGGGAGGCAGCGTCGCTCGCGCTCACCCTGCTTGGCGCCGGCACGGTTTCGGCAGGCCTGGTTTCTGCAGGTTTGGCTTCCGCCGTTCTTTCTCCCCTCGCGACGCTCAACGCGCTTTCGCGGCTGGAGCGCGTGAAAGTCGAGACGAACCTCGCCTATGGCGACGGCGCGCGTCACGGCATGGATGTGTTCACGCCCCGCGACGGGAAGGACCGCCGGCCGGTCGTGGTGTTCTTCTATGGCGGCGGCTGGGAGGAAGGCGAGCGGGCGAGCTACCGCTTCGTCGGTGCCGCTCTGGCGAGCCGCGGCATCGTGACGTTCATTCCCGATTATCGCGTCTATCCGCAGGTCCGCTTTCCAGGCTTCCTTGAGGATGGTGCAGGCGCCGTGCGGTGGGCTCGCACCAACGCCGGGCGGTTTGGCGGTTCCCCCGCCCGCCTCGTCCTCGCCGGCCATTCGGCGGGCGCACACATCGCAGCGATGCTCGCCTTCGATCCGCAGTGGCTGGCGCGCGAGGGGCTGGACGCCCGCCGCGACATCGCGGGTTTCGCCGGCCTTGCCGGACCTTACGACTTCCTGCCGCTGCGCAGCGCGACGCTGATGGACATCTTCGGTCCTGAAGCGCAGCGCGCCGGCACCCAGCCGATCAACGTGGTTTCCGGCGACCGTTGTCCCGCCTTCCTGGCGACGGGCGCGCGCGACACGACCGTGGAACCCGGAAACACCGACCGTCTCGCCCGCCGGATCCGCGCCTCGGGCGGTGATGCCACGACGCGACGCTACGCCCGCGCCGACCACCGCACGCTGCTTGGCGCCCTCGCCCGGCCGCTGCGCTTCATCGCGCCGGTGCTGGACGACGTGACCGGCTTCGTCGAGCGGGTGACCACGCGGGAGAACCGTCAATGGCCCTGATCACCGCCGTCATCGTTCTGGCTGTTGCGCTGTCGCTTGTCATGGCCGGCGCATGGCTCATGGCCGAGCGCACGGGCAATCACGGATGGGTCGATACGGTCTGGTCGTTCGCCACCGGCGCGGCCGGCATCGCGGCCTGCGTGCTGCCGGCCGGAGACGGCTGGATGCCGCGTCAGATCGTGGTGGCCGTTCTCGTCGGCGGCTGGTCGCTGCGGCTCGGCACGCACATTCTGCAGCGGACGATGGCGGGGCATGACGATCCCCGTTATGCCGCTCTTCGCGAGCAGTGGGGCCGCGCGGCCTCAGGGCGCCTGTTCCTGTTCCTGCAGGTGCAGGCGCTCGCCGCGCTGGTGCTCGTGCTCGCGGTGGCAGCCGCCGCCCATAACCCCCTGCCCTTCTGGCGATGGGGCGATGCGTTGGGCATCGTGCTGGCGCTGACGGCGTTCGCCGGCGAAGCGGTTGCCGACCGCCAGCTCGCCCGCTTCAGAACCGAGCCGGCTCACCGCGGTGAGGTCTGCGATGCCGGTCTCTGGGGGCTGACCCGCCATCCCAACTATTTCTTCGAGTGGCTCGGATGGCTCGCCTATCCCGCCATCGCCATCGCGTGGTCCGGTGCGCATCCGTTCGGCTTCTGGGCGCTTGCCGCGCCGCTTCTGATGTATGTGCTGCTGGTACACGGCTCGGGCATTCCGCCGACAGAGGCACACATGCTGCAATCAAGGGGCGATAAATATCGCGCATACCAGCAAAGGGTGAATGCGTTCTGGCCCGGTCCTGCCCTTGGGCGAAAGGAAACATCATGAGCTTCATCGCCGCCGCCAGCCGGCTCGCCGAGCGTCTGCCCGCGCCCGATTCGCTCACCCGCCTCGGGATCGACCTCCTAGGCTGCGGACTCATAACGCATTGATCCAGATGCGGACGGCAACGAGCTTGAGGGCTGCAAGGAAGTTTTCTGATCGGCGGTCATAGCGCGTGGCGAGGCCCCGCATCTGCTTGATGCGGTTTGAAGAAGCGCTCGATTTGGTTCCTTTGGCGATAGAGCCGTGGGCCGAAGGCGAAGGTTCGCTTTCGGATGGCACGCGGCGGCACATTGGCGAAAACGCCGCGCTCCGCTGCTTCAGTGCGGATGGCGTCGGTATCATAGGCTTTGTCGGCGAGCAGGATGCCGCCTTGTTGGAGATGGGCCAGCAACTCCCGCCCCGCCGGCGCATCGCCGGCCTGTCCGGCGGTGAGCAGGAGATGGATCGGCCGGCCTTCTGCGTCGACCAGAGCGTGGATCTTGGTGTTCAGCCCACCCCGGGAGCGTCCCATGCGACGATCGTCGTCGCCCCCTTTTTGATGGCAACGCAGGAGCTGCCGATCATCACGATGTCGCCGTCATAGGCGGCGGAAACCGCGTCCAGCAGCCGATCCCAGACCCCGGCCGCCCGCCAGCGCACGAAGCGGTTGTAGAGGGTTGTGCGCGGCCCGTAGCGCTCCGGCACATCCCGCCACGGCGCCCCGGTTCGGAACCGCCACAGGATGCCGTTGATCACCTGTCGGTCATCCATCCGCGCGACCCCGCGCCGATTGTTCGGCAGCAGCGGCGCGATGATCGCCCATTCCTCGTCATTCAGTTCATGACGGCGCATCTCTCAGGCTCCCAGTTGGGCAGCCAGAATCACGGCCCGATTTGACTCGCAATTTTATGGGGCCACGCCCCAGGTTATCGAAGCCTGCACGACAGGGGTGGGGGTGCCTTGATTCCGCTCCCAACGTCCGCTTCTAGGTGACGACACAGTTTACCTGAATGTCTGATTTGGGGCGCAAGTGCGAAGTTGTCACTCAGGATAAGTCTCGCCCCGATCCGGTACATCCTTGTGGAACAGGATGAATGCCAATGGATTACCGGGTTCGGCCATCGCGTCGCTGCGCTGGCCCGTCACCTCTCCTGCCACGACGCTGGTATATTCCGCGACCACTTCACCGAAGCTGTTGCGCTGGATGGCGATCTTCTGTCCGGGCTGCACTTTCTCGTTCAGCCTGACCAGATGCTCGACCAGCCCGCCCTCGGTTGCGAGAATCGGGAAGGCGCTGTTGCCGATGAAGACACTCACGTCCTTGCCGGTGCGTCCCATCGGACCGGCCACGATGCGGTAATGCTTGAGGACGTTCATCGTGCCTTCTACAAACAGGGCGATCATCTCGGGATCCAGCACCCGCGCAGCGCCGATCTCCGGCGTAAAGGCGGGAATGCCCACCTCCATGAAGGCGTTGTGCAGGACCCCCGGATACACGTGATTGTCGAAGATCTGGCCGACAGGGTAGAGCTCGACCATCGCCTTGACCTCCGGCACGTCCATGCCGGCGATATTGAATGCGGTAACCTCGAACCCGGTTGTCCCGGTGTGAAAGTCGATCGCGGCATCGGCATTCGGCCGCAGCAGCCGGTTGAACAGCAGTCCGGCATGTCGCTCTGGAGCGGTCATGCCGTTCTCGTTGCCGGGCCATTCCCGGTTCATGTCGATGAGATCGGCGCCCCTGCCGGCGTTGGGCCAACGCCGCTGCATGCCTTCGACGGCCGGGCGCGACACGTCCGTGACGGCCATCACCGCGCCCGACATCTCAGCCGGATCGAGCTGGTTCATCACCGTCTGCACGGCGTGCACGGAACTCATTTCGTCGCCATGTACGCCGCTGACCAGAACGACGCGCTTGCCCGGCCTTGCCCCCTTGGCGACGGTCACCGATACGTACCAGCGCTGGCCGCTGGCCATCTCGACGCCCTGGAAATACAGAAGGTGCCTCTGTCCGGGCTCCAAGTCGCCGACGTCGAGTGCGCTGACGACTTTCTTCCCGTGGATGATGTCGCCGGTATAGACCGTCGCAGACGGCGCGCCGGATGCCGGACCGGCAACGGACGCAGTCGAGCCCTGTGCGCCGGCGGAACCGGCGTTTGCAACGAGCCCGGCCGAGGCGCCGATCGTTGCAACGGACGCGATCATGAAATCGCGGCGGTCGAGGCGCTCGTCTGGCGTGTTCGGCATGACGCGGATCCTTCCTGTGTGCCCGCCCTTCTCCAAGCATGGTTGCGCCCACACGGTGCTGAGTGCAATGCAGCCACGCGCGCTCCAGCCGGGTCATTCACCCTCATCCGACGGCCCCCGAAGCCATTGCTGAGCACTCGTGAGGATCAGAAAGCCGATACGCCCAGTGCTTCGAGTAGCCTTGCACGATGGGGAATGAATTCCGGCTCCGCCCGGGTGAGCGAACGCGGCAGTTTAACCGTTTCGCCCAGGACGATCCGTCCGTTATGGAGGACAATCGTGCGGTCGGCCAGCAGCAGGGCCTCGTCCACGTCGTGGGTGACAAGGAGGACGGCTGGCGAATGAATCGCACAGAGATCGCGCAACAGCTGATGCATCGTGATCTTGGTCAAGGCGTCGAGCGCGCCGAAAGGCTCGTCGGCCAGGATCAGTTCTGGCTCGCGCACAAGCGCCTGCGCCAGTGCCACACGTTGCTGTTCACCGCCGGATAGATCGCTAGGCCAAGCCATTTCGCGCCCGGCCAGGCCGACCTCGCGCAAGGCAGCTGTGGACAAGGCGCGCGCATCGGCGACCCCCAGCCCCATTTCGACATTCTTGGGCACCCGCAACCAAGGTAACAGTCGCGCATCCTGGAAAATGACGCTCGTGGCCTCAGGCACCAAAAGAGCGCCGTTGATCTCGACGTCCGGATCGAGCCCCGCGAGCGCGCAGCATGGTGCTTTTTCCGGATCCGCTGTAGCCGAGCAAGGCGACGAACTCGCCCGGGCCTATGGTCAGGTCGATGTTGTCGAGAACGGTCCGGCCCTCGCAACGCCGGGTCAGACCGCGAGCCTTGACACCACGCTTCGGCCTGCTCACCGAAACGCCCTGCGCCATGAGAGAGCCTTTCTTTCAACAATCCTGAGAATGCTGCCCGTCGTGAGGCCGAGCAGGGCATAGACCAGGAGGCCGACGGCCATGATGTCGACCTGACCGTTCATCCGTGCTTCGCCGACATGTAGCCGAGGCCGTTGATCGCGTTCGACTGCTCCACCACAACGAGCACCAACCAGGCGCTGACGGCAGAAAGGCGCAGGCCGGTGAAGAATCCCGGAAGCGCGCCTGGCAGCGCCACGAGTCGGATGAATTCCCAATGGGTGAGCCTGATCGTATGCGCCAGTTCGATGTAACGCTTCTCGACTCCGGCGATCTCCGCGGCAGTGTTGATGTAGACGGGAATCATCGTGGTCATGCAGATAAGGATAATCTTCATCTGCTCTCCGAGGCCGAGCCAATAGATGGCGAGGGGGATGACGGCCAGTACCGGCGTGGCGCGCCATATCTGCAGCGGGCCATCGACAACCGCCTCGCCCCAACGGCTAAGTCTTGAAACCAGCGCGAACAGGACACCAAACGAATGCCGAGGCCGCTCATCGATCTGCGCAGCGACGAGGCGAGGGCGTTGCCGCCCCTTCCTCAGCCAGCCGTATTGCCATCCGGCTTTTGAACAGTGGCAAAGGCATTCTTCTCCGTCACTGGATGAGTTTTTGTGTTCTGGCGAGGGCTGGGGCGAAGCCGTTGAGGGAGATGGTGAGGGGGATGGGGGCCTTGGTGTCGGCGGCGACGGCGTTGAGGGTGAGTTTCTTGGCGGTCTTGAGCTTGGCGACCATGGCGGCGTCGAACGAGAGCGGCACGAGGCAGCCGGCCGGGAGGCAGGTGGTGTAGGCGATGGGGGCGCCCGGCGCGGCGTCGTCGATCTGCAGGGTGACGCCGTCTGGCAGGGCGAGGCCGAACGGCATGACGACGGCGCCCTCGGCGGCACCGCCGTCGGCGGCATGAAGCTCGATCGCGAGCACGCGCTGGCGGTTCTGCTGGTTCATCTGGGTCTGGGAGAAGGTGCAGACCCGGCGCCCTTCCGGCATGGCGCACTGGACGCTCCAGTCGCCGTAGGCCTCCTGCAGCGAGGATGCGCCGCCG